>JAFDXS010000197.1 GCA_018267795.1 Bacteroidota bacterium
GGCTCTGTCCAAAACAAAATATCGTTATCAATACTACCGTTATTTCTGTCAATATTTTAAAGTTGCACCCGGCAATAACATTGAATGCAGCACACAGAAGCCGTTTAATCTTTAAGGGATTTTTTTCTACCTTTTTCAAAGTTGAATTCTTATACATATAGCTTTGTTACCAATGAGAAATGTCTTTTCCTTTATTGCCTGCCTCATCATTGGCATTGTTATGTTTCAATATCGCATAGCATATTCTGATATCATTAAGGGTCAGCCAGCGCTTAAAATAACCGAATGGGATGCATTCGGCTACTACATGTACCTGCCTTCTTTTCTCATATATCATGATTATAAACAATTGTCGTGGGTATCTGCTATAGATGCAAAATACCGGGTGACAGGAGGGAATGGTATTCAGGCACAAAAAGCAGACAATGGCAATTACGCCTTTAAATACCTGGGTGGTGTGGCGCTGATGGAACTGCCCTTCTTTCTTATTGCCCACATAATTGCTAAGCAAACTGGCTATCCACCCGATGGCTTTTCGCCACCCTACCAGTATATTATTTCATTCGGCATTATTCTCTATTGCATACTGGCTATCTTCCTGCTGCGGCGTATATTGCTACGCTACTTCAGCGACCGCACTACGACCATTACATTGCTCGCTGTATGCCTTGCCACAAATTTCATTGATTATGCTGCTGTCGAAAACGGTCAAAGTCATGCACCCATCTTTTTCTTATACACGCTGGTAATATATGCCACTATCAAATGGCATCAGCGCCCTAAAGTTATTTGGGCAGCACTTACAGGGTATATCATAGGCCTGGCTACCATTAGCAGGCCTACAGAAGCTATTATGCTGTTTATTCCCCTTCTTTGGGATACACATACTAAAGAAGCTGCGTCAAAAAAATGGCAGATGGTGAAGCAACACAAGAAGCAGGTTTATATTGCAGCACTTTTTGGCATTATAGGCATAGCGCCGCAGCTTATTTACTGGAAGCTGGCTACAGGGTCTTTCATTTATGATGTAGGTAGCGCATGGGACTTTCTCACACCTCATTTCAGGGTATTATTCGGCTGGGAGAAAGGATGGTTCATTTACACGCCTGTTACCGTATTTTTTATAGTGGGTATATTTTTTATGAAAAACTTCCCTTTCCGCAAGTCTGTAATATGGTTTGGCTTTCTGAATATATACATCATTATAGCATGGCGTGAATGGCGCTATGGAGGTAGCTACTCTACCCGCGCCTTGATGCAAAGCTATCCTGTATTTTTGCTGGCCTTCGCTTCATTCACAGAGCATTTGCGCAATAGTAAATGGCGCTGGCTGTTTTATGCTACCTGCCTTTACCTGATACCGGTTAATTTATTCCAGATAACGCAATACCGTAAAACTATTATTCACTATGATGACATGAACAGGCGCTACTATGGCAGGGTATATCTGAATACCCATCCCAGCCCCCTGGATATGAGCCTGCTGGACAATAATGAAGTGCTTAACTCTGAAAAAAATTACACCCCAAAAGTGCTTGTAGATTCAGTGTACATTAAACCTGTCCAATTCCCGGCAACAGGTACATACACCCTATTTCAGCAGAATATAACAACAACTTCAGGCAATGCATGGCTCAAGGTGGAGTGTGCTATAAAAGCACCCGGCAGCCTGTGGCAAAGTTTTATAAATGCAGATTTGAAAACCGGCGACTCCGTAAAGCATGCAAGAGTACGGCTCTTTAGCCCCATAAGCAATGACGACAGTATAAACCGCTACGTATTTTATATGAGTGTTCCACCATATTTTGCTTTGGCTAACGCAAATATATATATTAGTTCTGCTTTTAACTTTCAGGGCGCTATTTGTGAATTGAAAGTGACAGAACTGGAAAAACGGGAGTAAGTAAACTTTCGTAACTTTATTATAACCACACTACTTATTTTCAGGCATAGTTTTTACTGGCAATCTGGCAAATATAACCCTCGGGCTTGTTAAAAAATTTTAGGTAACAAGACTAAAAATGTCGTTATGAAAAAAGTGAAATTGTTTTCTGCGTTTGATATCACGGCTTTAGAGCTTGAAGTAAATGGGTGGCTTGCTGAGCATAAAGATGTAGAGATTATTGAAACCAATATCAGTTCATTTGCTAAAAGCACCAGGCAACATAATCCTGACCGCTATACCTTTTACATCTTATACAATACCCTCAATCACACCCTTGCTGAAGTGAAAGCCTTGATAGAAGAAGAGAAGCCTTCTGTGGAGGCTACAGAAATTAATCCGGATGTGCTGAACCCCACTAATTAATCTGTAGGGTCTTTATCATAGGTTGCTGTGTTGCAGGCCAAATAATAATTATTACCTTCATCACAGCAATGCTATAATAATGAATGGATTAGCCCATACTCCAAGGTCAATAAACATACGTTTTTATAGTGCAGTTATGATTGGGGCATTATTGTTAATGCTACCTGCATTTTATAATGGCTACCCCTTGCTTAATGGAGACTCTGCTATATACCTGCAATTTGGGTTCAAAGCTCTTACTCCGTTTGAGAAATCTATTACTTACGGCTTGCTTGTTTGGCTCAGCAGCTTGAATGGTTTATCACTTTGGCCTGTTATATTTTTTCAGGCCTGCATTTCGGAACTTTTAATAATAAAAGTGTACACACGTTTTATTCCCGGTACATTTTCATTGGGGCATTTATGGCCTTTAATCTTATTACTTTTATCAGGCTTGCCATGGGTGGTGTGCCAGCTGCAGCCTGATATTTTTATCTCTATTGCACTCCTTGCCTCCGTGCTCATTATTACGAATAAAGAAACTACTACTAAAGCTTCAGTACTGTATCTTATTTTCTTTATGGCAATAGCTACCCATATAGCACTTGTCCCATTATTTACAGTTAGCCTGTTCTTTATCTTCCTATTTCGTAAGAAATTCACTTTGCCTGCGAATGTGGTAAATAAAACCACACGCATTAGTATGCTTATACTCCTCACCATTACCAGTATGGTAGTAATGGGGCCATCGCTGCTCAGGTCAAGACAGGTATATATGCTCAGCTCACTATTACAACATGGCACACTGAAGCAATTCCTTAATGATAGCTGCAACAGCAATAATTACAAGCTTTGTAAATACAAAGATGCACTGCCTGCAAATACGCATTATTTTCTATGGGATGAAAATAGTCCGCTCAATAAAGAAGGTGGCCTTGGAGCTATGAATAGCGAGATCAATCACATCATTCATGTTTCTTTTACTTCGCATCAATACCTTATACCTTATCTCAAATCTTCTACTATTGCTTCGCTAAAACAATTGGTATTATATACTGCCGCAGACAGCCCTCCATTCAATAGTACAACGGATGTTTATGCTGCAGTATCACAATACCTGCCGCATGAACTAGCTTCATTTTCTACTGCAAGGCAAAACACTACCGGCCTTAGCAATGTTATACAGGTATATAATTACTTAGGCATAGCTCTTATCCTTATATCACTCCTGCTAATAGCCGCACGCTTGGTTACCACAAAAACTGTCAGCATAAACATCCAATTACTCACCTGGTTTTGTTGTACGCTTATTGTTTTCAATGCACTGGAATGCGGTATTTTTTCTTCTTTAAATGGCAGGTACAGCAGCAGAGTATTGTGGCTGCTGCCCTTATGTGCTATACTATCATTAAAAACAAAGCGGAAGCCACTATCCGTTTCATAAGCAACTAATTCTTTTTATCTTTCGTCTGTATGACTGCTAACAAAAAAGGCAAAACTGGCTTCTGGAAATTTACACTGCGTATTATTTTATTTCTGTTCATCAGCTCCACCTTGTATGCTATTATTTGTCGCTGGTTATTCCCGCCCATAACTATTACCCAAACAGTGTCTGCTGTTACAGGTTATGGTCTTAGCAGGGATTATGTTAGCTGGAACGATATATCGCGCAATGTAAAGCTTGCAGCTATAGCCAGCGAAGACCAGTTGTTTGCGGAACACGGTGGCTTCGACTGGAATGCAATAGACAAAAGCGTAAATGCAAACACACATCGCAAAGGCCGGGTAAAAGGCGCGGCAGCAAGCACCATAAGTCAGCAAACAGCCAAAAATGTTTTTCTATGGCAAGGCAGTGGTATAGGCCGCTATATAAGGAAGATACCCGAATTTTATTTTACCAAAATCATTGAGTGGACCTGGGGCAAAAAAAGAATACTCGAGGTGTACCTGAATGTAATAGAAATGGGACCCGGCACATTTGGCATTGAGGCTGCGTCCAGAAAGTATTTTAATAAGCCCGCAAAAAATTTGAGCAAGGCAGAGGCGGCAATGATTATTGCTTCACTTCCTAACCCTAAACGCTTTACTGTAAAACCTATGAGCAGGTGGGTACGCTGGCGCTATCCCCATATTATGCAGCAGATGGATAATCTTGAAGCTTACCCTGATGTTGAAGAACTGCTGCGCTAAGAACTTTAGCGGCGTCTTTTCAGTTCGCGTTCCATGTTCAGCCCTCTTAGCCAGCCAAACATTAAAAAACCACTGATAACTATAACAGTCAATACGGCTATACTCTTCAGCAATAAATCGGCGATAGTAATTTTATGTTCCATTTTTCCAGGTATTATAGCTAGCATATATAAAAATCATACTCGGTATATGCTTCCTCTCAAATAGACGGAAAAAAACATTAAAAAGCTTGCATATACATGTATAAGTTATACACACAGTACCCCCAAATTCCATATTTTTACTAATCCTTTTAACATTGAAGGCCAATTCATAAGCTTAACTTTAGCCCAAAGCCCCCTGCATCATGAAGCGCTTTTTATTTTTTTGCATCTTATCATTTGTCGCTCTACCTTCTTTTTCCCAAACTATTCTGATAAGGCAGAATAACACGAATGATCATGTGGAATATGGCACCATAGCTTTTCTTTTAAATAGCGCACTCTTAAATGATGATATTCAGGGAAATATGCGCGTGAACCTTTCAAAATGCAAACAAAATAAAGAGGAAGTGGAGCAGCTATCTGCCAAGTTCCGGAAACTGTACCCTGGTGTTTCCTATGGCGTTGCTAATATTGTATTACCCACCACACATACTTCTGATACAATAACATATGAGCAAACCTATTTCAGCGTAAAAAAGAAAAAAGTAAAATACTACCTACAGTTAAAGATCACTTTCGAGGGTACAAATCCCGATGGTGAATTTTATTACCCATATATCACCAACATAGAAGTAAAGGGGCCCGGTGAGCTTACTACATACGATAATGCTATTGAACTTGAAATGAAGCAGTACGGCAGGAAAAAGCACCGTTAATGCTATTTTAGTAATTTCATTTCAACGGCTTTCCAACCATAATGACCATTTATAGGTACTTT
>JAFDXS010000198.1 GCA_018267795.1 Bacteroidota bacterium
GTTCAGCGCTTGCAGGATGCTAAGCTTACAGCTAAGAAAGATAATCGTCCGTTAAGAGATGGTGAGGCACGCACTGCTTGTCAGCAGGCTTGTCCTACAGACGCTATCACTTTCGGTAACGTAAATGATAAAACCAGCGCTATCTACCAGCTTCGTCACAACCAGCAGAGAGAACGTCTCTACTATGCGCTCGAAGACATGCACACTTTACCAAACGTAAACTACCTTGCTAAAGTGCGTAATACTGATGTAGTAGTAGCAGGTAACGAAAAACTGGATGACATGTATAACCTGCACATCTAATTGATGCGCAGTAATACTGAAGAATAGAAGAATAAAGAAAAAGAAAAGCGTCGGAACAGATTGGTGAAAAGAATAGACGCAGAGAAAAAAATTAAAACGAAATTTTACTAATTAGGTGCTATGCATATTAAGTACGAATCGTTTGTACGAGAACCGCTGGTAAATGGTGACAAAACGTATCATCAGGTAACAGAAGATATTATCGGGCCAATTGAAAAGAAGCCGGGCCGCATGTGGTATATTGGCTTCTTCTTCTCCGTGGCACTGTTATGCTTTGGTATATTCTCTGTGACCTGGGCGGTTTATTGGGGTTTAGGAACTTGGGGTGTGAACAGGACCATAGGCTGGGGTTGGGATATCACCAACTTCGTATGGTGGGTAGGTATTGGTCACGCAGGTACGCTTATCTCGGCTATCCTTTTGCTTTTCCGTCAGGGATGGCGCACAGGGGTGAACAGGGCTGCGGAAGCGATGACGATCTTCGCGGTAATGTGCGCGGGTCAGTTCCCTATCTTCCACATGGGTCGTGTATGGGATGGCTTCTTCGTACTGCCTTATCCTAATACGCGTGGCCCATTATGGCCTAACTTTAACTCTCCGCTTCTTTGGGACGTATTTGCGATCTCTACTTACTTCACGGTATCATTACTGTTCTGGTATTCAGGTCTTATTCCTGATTTCGCTACCATCCGCGATCGCGCAAAAACTAAGTTCCGCAAATTGGCTTATGGTGTTGCATCTTTCGGCTGGACTGGCTCTGTGAAAAACTGGCAGCGTCACGAAGCTCTTGCGCTTGTTCTTGCAGGTCTTTCTACGCCACTGGTGCTTTCAGTGCACACCATAGTATCTTTTGACTTTGCTACATCCGTTATACCGGGCTGGCATACTACTATCTTCCCGCCATACTTCGTTGCGGGTGCGATATTCTCTGGCTTTGCGATGGTGAACACACTACTCGTAATATCTCGTAAAATACTTCACCTCGAAGATTACATTACTATAGGTCACCTGGAAGCGATGAACAAAGTAATCGTACTTACCGGTTCTATAGTGGGCGTTGCATATCTTACTGAGTTATTCATAGCATGGTACAGCGGCGCTTATGGCGAACAGCAGGCATTCAAATGGCGTATCATGGGCCCATACTGGTGGAGCTACTGGGCAATGATGACTTGTAACGTGGTTTCTCCTCAGTTGTTCTGGGTTAAGAAGCTGCGCCGCAATATCCCATTCACTTTCATTATGTCTATCGTGGTGAATATTGGTATGTGGTTCGAGCGTTTCGTGATCATCGTTACGTCACTGTATCGCGACTGGATACCTGGTAGCTGGGCATACTATAGTCCTACATGGCCGGAAGTTGGCTTCTATCTGGGTACCTTTGGTTTATTCTTTACTTGCTACTTCTTATTTGCTAAATACTTCCCTATAGTTGCAGTTGCGGAAATCAAGTTCGTACTGAAGACTTCAGGTGACAATTATAAGAGAGGTATGGAAACAATTGAGGCGCAGAGCGAAGAAGATTTTATACATGAAGTGGAAACACATCACGCTCACGCTTAATTATTAATTATAAACATTGAACATTAGTAAACAATGGCTATAAAGAAATTTGCAGTTGCTTGTTATGATGACGAAGAGGTGTTGTTCCCGGCGTTAAAGACGGTTCGTCACAGCGGTTATAAGCTGCATGATATATACACTCCTTTTGCAGTACACGGCCTTGATGAGGCTATGGGATTAAAAGGCACTGATCTGCACATTGCAGGTTTTATCTTTGGTCTTTGTGGCACCAGCACGGCATTAGGCTTCATTTCATGGATCCTTACATCCGATTGGCCGCTCAATTTCGGCGGTAAGCCGCATTTCTCACTGCCTGCATGGATACCTATTACTTTCGAGCTTACGGTATTATTTTCTGCAGTAGGTATGGTGCTTACATGGTGCTATCTTAACCAAGTAATGCCAGGTGTAAAGAAACACGTTTTCCACCCACGCCAGAGCGATGATTATTTTGTAATGGCTGTAGAGTTAAACGACCAGACTAGCGAACAGGAAGTAGTAGATTTTCTTAAAACTACAGGAGCTAAAGAAACTTCTGTACAGATTGCTGAAGATTCATGGTGGTACGGCCGTTTTGATAAAGAAGAAGCGTATCAGAAGTTGTAAAATTTTGTTTGTTCAAACTGAATTACTTAATAATAATGAATAAGACCAAAAGCATATTAGTAGCAAGCCTGATAGTGATACTGGGTCTGGCATCATGCAACACCGGCAATAAACGCCGTGATCCGGGAAGGGTCTATGCACCGGATATGTTCTACTCTCGTGCGTACGATGCTTATACATCAAATCCAAACTTTGCTGATAGCCAGACAAGTCGCCCTCCGGTTACTGGTACTATAGCTGTAGGCCACATGCTGCCTGATCATCTTGCAGAAGGTGATACTACAGCGTATAAAACTTATACTACTTCACTTCGCTTTAACGAAGATGAGCTTGCAGAAGGCAAACGTCTGTTCATGATATACTGTGCTATTTGCCACGGTCCTGAGCTGGACGGTAATGGCCCGCTATACAAAAGCGGTAAGTTTGCTGCTATGCCTGCTAATTTTAAAGATGCCAAATACCTGCACATGCCTGTTGGCCAGATGTATGCAGCTGTGAAGTATGGTAAAAACATGATGGGTTCTTACGCAAGCCAGATAGACATTAAGCAACGTTGGATGATATTGGCCTTTATCAAAAAGACTCAGTCTGAAAATGGTGGCGATGCATTCGCATTCGGTTCTGCTGCAACTACTGCCTCCGCAGCCGCTGCAACTGATACCACAAAAGCAAAAGCTCCAGTAGCTGATGCTAATAAAAAAGGATAAACTGTTTAATTATAAACTTACTTACATAAAAGTTTAAAAATGAATGACCGTTTTGAGATACCGGCAAGCCTGAAGAGAACCAGTATGGCACTGATATTAATAGGTATTATTACCTTAGTCGCAGGTGCTATTACGCTGCTTGGTAGTGCTGATATTCACGACAAAACCCGCTTTTGGGTAATATTACTGCAGAACAGCGTGTACTTCCTGCTTATTACAGTGGTAAGCATATTTATACAGGCTGCAGCAGCACTGGCGCAGGGTTCCTGGATAGTAGCCTATCGCCGTGTACCGGAAGCTATTGGCGCCAATGTGTGGGTGTTTAGTCTTATTGCTGTTGTTGTAATGTTCTTAATCGTATTTACATTCAATATCAATGGTCATAACCCCGTTTATCCTTGGGTAAACCCTGCCGGAGATAAAATATTGGAAGGCAAGTCTTCCTTCCTGAATCCTAAGATGTTTGTGGGCTTCACATTAGTTACGGTTATCCTCTGGTCTTTCTTTGGTCGCAAATTCAGGTCTCTTTCTTTGGCTCAGGAAAATGCTCCTAAAAACAGCACTAAGATATATTGGCAGTTCTTCCGTTTAGCAGGTGTGTTCTTATTGGTGTATGCACTTACTCAAATGAGCACTACTCCTTGGTTCTGGACTATGAGTACACAGCCACACTGGTATTCTACCATGTTTAGCTGGTACACGTTTGCAAGTGCTTTCGTTAGCGGTATGTCTGTTATCCTTTTGTGGGTAGTTTACCTGAAAAATCAGGGTAACCTGGAGCTGGTTACTAAAGAGCACATGCACGATCTTGGTAAATTCATGTTCGCATTCAGTATCTTCTGGACATACCTCTGGTTCGATCAGTATATGCTTATATGGTACAGCAACCAGCCTGAAGAAACAGTTTATTTCAAGCTGCGTCAGCAAGGTTCATATAGTGTGTTGTTCTATGCAAACATTGTTATCAACTTTGTAATGCCTATCTTAATACTGATGACCCGTCCAAGTAAGCGTAACTACTTCACTGTTACATTTATGGCGATGATTATCATATTCGGCCACTGGGTAGATTTCTACCAGGCTATCATCCCTGGCCCGCTGGGTTCACACTGGCACCTGGGTTGGTATGAAATGGGAACATTTGCACTTTTCGTGGGCATACTGATATTCACAGTATCGCGTACACTGGCAAGCGCATCTCTGGTACCGAAGAATAATATACTGCTTAAAGAGTCAATAGTCCATTTAAGCTAAGAGATATCGAAACTGGAAATAGAAAACAGAGGGGAACGAAGGTGATTGAAAGGGTGTTTTAAATTACCGAATTAAACTTAAACACAAAGTAAATACAAGCTGAACTGACCATGTCGGGATTTATAACAATAGCATTAGTTATTCTGGTATTTATCATTGTATACCAGATTGGTAAAGCAAGCGAATATGCAGGCATATTACGCGGTGAAGAAAAAGTAAAAGCACAAACCAACCGTGCTATCGGCTGGTTGCTTGTAATTTTCTTCCTGCTGGGATTGTATGGTATCTGGAAATGCCACGAGCTGCTGGTAGGCAAAATGCTGCCTGAGTCTGCATCAGTTGAAGGTATGGCCTACGATAAAATGTTCAACGTAACATTGATCGTAACGGGTATCGTATTCTTCGCTACACAGACACTGCTTTTCTGGTTCGCATTCCGTTACCAGTCCACCGGCAAGCGTACTTCGTTTTTCTTTCCGCACAACAATAAACTTGAAATAGTATGGACAACCGTACCGGCTATCGCAATGGCTGTACTGGTAGCTATTGGTCTGCGTAACTGGTTCAATATTACTTCTGAGGCTCCGGCTAATGCTGAAGTAGTAGAAGTGGTTGGTAAACAATTCAACTGGCTTATTCGTTACCCTGGTAAAGATGGCGTATTAGGTAAAAGAGATTTCCGCAAGATTAACGATGCTAATAATATCCTTGGTCTTGATTGGATGGATAAAGACAATATGGACGACGTTATTTCACAAAGTGGTGAATTACACGTAATTGTAAACAGGCCTGTAAAGCTTATCATCGGCTCACGCGATGTGATACACGATGTTGGTCTGCCGCATTTCCGTATGAAGATGGATGCTGTGCCGGGTATCACCACTACCATGTGGTTTACTCCGCGTATCACTACGGAAGAAATGAAAAAGATTACAGGTAATCCTAACTTTGTGTACGA
>JAFDXS010000199.1 GCA_018267795.1 Bacteroidota bacterium
GGCACAGCGGGCAAGGAAGTTTATAAAGGCCGATCTTGTGATGTATGATAAGGTATATGCGATGGCTGAAGATGTGCTGGAAGAGATAAGGCGTATAGGTGGCCGCAATGCAGACTATGGCAGCGTTGCACTCTTCCTGAATGAGCTGAACCCGAGTATGAATGAATCTGTACCAGACCCCTGGTATGGAGGCGAGGAGGGCTTTACGCCGGTATATGAACTGATAGATCGCTGCTGCGATGCTATAATAGAAAAATATAAACACAACAATGAGTAAACCATCGATACCACAAGGCACACGCGATTTTTCGCCTGCGGAAGTACGCAAGCGCCAATATATATTCCATACACTGCGCAACATATTTGAGCTATATGGCTTTCAGCCGTTGGAAACACCAGCGATGGAAAACCTGGTGACGCTGACGGGTAAGTATGGCGAGGAAGGTGACCGGCTGATCTTTAAGATACTGAACAATGGCCTGCATGAAAAGAAGGATGCGGACAAGGCGAAGCTGAATGAGGAATGGAGCAAGGTATTGTCAAAAGCATATTCATCGCCAGTGGTAACGGAGCGTGCACTGCGCTATGACCTGACGATACCCTTTGCGCGCTATGTGGTGATGAACCAGAATGAAATAGCATTCCCCTTTCGCCGCTACCAGATGCAGCCTGTGTGGCGTGCCGACAGGCCGCAGAAGGGGCGCTACCGCGAGTTTTGGCAATGTGATGCGGACGTGGTGGGCAGTACTTCGCTGATAAATGAAGCTGAGCTGCTGTGTATATATCAAAGTGCTTTTCATCAACTGGGCCTGCCACAGGTGGCGATAAAAATAAACAGCCGTAAACTACTGGCAGGACTTGCTGAAATATGCGGTATGCCGGAGCTAATGATGGAGATAACCATAGCGCTGGACAAGCTGGATAAGATAGGCTGGGATGGGGTGACTAAGGAATTGCAGCAGCGTGGCATAAGTGAAGCAGGTATAGCACAGATAGAAAAGGTAATAAACCTGAAGGGGAATAATGAAGAGAAACTAAACGGCCTTGCAGAGATAATGCAAAGCAGTGAGACAGGCACGCAGGGGATAGTGGAGCTAAAACAAACGCTTGCTTATCACAAACAAATATCCAGCGCGGACTGGGGCAGCAATATAGAGGTAGATATAAGCCTGGCGCGTGGGCTGAACTACTACACGGGTGTGATAGTGGAGGTGGTGTGCCGCGCGGTGCAGATGGGCAGCATAGGTGGTGGGGGCAGGTATGATGACCTGACAGGCTTGTTTGGGCTGAAGGGTGTGAGTGGTGTGGGTGTGTCGTTTGGTATAGACCGTATATATGATGTGCTGGAGGAATTGAAATTATTCCCTGAGCAACTGGCGACGGGTGCAGATGTAATGCTGGTGAACTTTGGCGGGGAAAATGAAACGTACGCACTGAGCGTGCTGCAACAGCTTAGGAATGTGGGTATAGCTGCAGAAATATATCCGGATGCGGCGAAGTTTGATAAGCAGATGAAGTATGCTAACAAGCGTGGTATTGCATACGTGATACTACCGGGTGATGAGGAGCGTGAAAAACAAATGCTGAGCCTGAAGAATTTTAAAAGCGGGGAGCAGAAAATGCTTTCATTGGAAGAATGCATTGCCACTATAAAAAACATATAAACTATGTGCGCTAAAAACATAACACGCTGCAGCTGGCCGGGCGATGATGAACTGATGCAACAGTATCATGATGAGGAGTGGGGTGTGCCGCTGTATGATGATAAGAAACTGTTTGAGTTTATGGTGCTGGATGCCTTTCAGGCAGGGCTGAGCTGGAAGACGATACTGCATAGGAGAGAGGGATTTAGAAAAGCTTTCAGCAATTTTGATGTGAAGAAGGTGGCGAAGTATGATGAACAAAAAATAGATGAGCTGATGCAGGATGCAAGCATCATAAGGCACCGGGGCAAGATAGCAGGTACAGTGAAGAATGCGCAACTGTTTATATCGCTGCAAAAAGAACATGGCAGCTTCGCAAAATATATATGGCAATTTACCGAGGGCAAGCCGATAGTAAATACGCGAACCGGCGATGGGCAGATACCTGCGACATCAAAAGAGAGTGATGCGATGAGCAAAGCGCTGAAGAAGCTGGGTTTTACCTTTACGGGCTCCACTATATGCTATGCCTTTATGCAGGCGGCAGGTATGGTAAATGACCATCTTACAAGCTGCTACAGGTACAAGCAGGTGCAAAAAGAAGGCCGCCCATAAGGCAGCCTTGCTTTTACTTACTAAATATATTTAGAATTAGTTTTTCCAGAAAGAAGGGCAACGGCCAGGCAGATAGTCTGATATGTTGCCGAATGCACGCAGGTAAACAGCTACTGTAATGCCACCAAACCAATACCAGTCATTTGATTTGCTATCGCCGCGCTGGAATTTGTAGTCGGGGTAGTTGCCATCCCAGCCTTTAGTTTGGTCGCCACGGAAAGACATCTGTGTAGCCAGCTTGCTTTTGTAAGCCATAAGGGTATCCTTGTTTACATAAGATTTGCTTACGTCGTCCAGATAATCTGTATTGGTATAGCGGAAACCTAATTCGGCAGAGATAACGAACGTTTTGCCTATCAGGAATTTCATGCCACCACCTATAGGGAATGCAACATTTACCAGGTTGTATTGCTTGCGATCAGGATATGCGCGTAAACCTTCGCCTTCCGTGCTTAATGGACGCAAAAAGGTTTTGTTGCCATAAGGATCGGTAGCATAAGGATCGAAATAGAATACTGCGATACCACCAAAGATGTATGGGGTAACCTTCATACGATCCAGATCGATAGGCAAGAAGTTTAGTTCCAGTCCACCATGAAACTCATATATATCAGATGCGAAGCTTAGGTTGCGTGCTTTATTAGCCGGGATATCAGATAAGCTATCGGCAGCCGTTACAGATGCATATGTAGCACCAAAGCGAAGACCGATATGGGGGCTCATAAAGTATTTGTAAGAGATACCTATCATGGGTTTGTACCCGTAACTAGGGAATACCTGGTCTTGCAGGTCTCCATAATAATTGGCCACACCCGCTGTAATACCTAACTCATGATGAGCCTGTGCAAAGGAGAACACAGGAAGGAGCAGCGCTAAAGAGAGTAATATTCGTTTCAAGGCCTTAAATTTTGTTAAAAACAATACAAGTCGAAAGATAAAAACAATTTTTGAAAAACAAAACCCGTCACAAATACATTTCAATAATGAATATTTGATGTAAGGTAAGTAATTTATATATGAGTTGCTGTCTTTATTGGAGATTTTACTTTAAATGAAACGCGGCGTAAGTATTATTTTTGCCGCAATCACATACATACGATGAACTTAATAGCTGAATTGCAGGAAAGAAAGCTGGTGCAGGATATAACACCGGGAGCTGAAGAACAACTGAATAAAGAAATGACCAGTGGTTATATAGGCTTTGACCCTACGGCTGACAGCCTGCACGTGGGAAGCCTGCTACCCATTACGTTGCTTATGCGCCTGCAACGGGCGGGACATAAGCCCTATGCGCTGGTTGGCGGTGCTACGGGTATGATTGGCGATCCATCGGGTAAATCTGCAGAGCGCAACCTGCTGGATGCAGGAACGATACAGCGCAACTGCGACGGCATACGTAAACAGCTGGAAAAGTTCCTGGACTTTGATGAAAGCAAGCCGAATGCTGCTGTGATGGTGAATAACTATGACTGGTTTAAGGATTATCATTTCCTGGATTTTATACGCGAGGTGGGCAAGCATATCACCATCAACTATATGCTGGCAAAGGATTCTGTGCAGAAGCGACTGGAGACAGGCTTATCTTTTACAGAGTTTACTTACCAGCTGATACAGGGCTACGATTTCTACTACCTGAATAATACTTATGATGTAAAGCTGCAGATGGGCGGGGCTGACCAGTGGGGTAATATACTGACCGGTACTGAACTTATACGCCGTAAGGGTGGCAGTGAAGTGGCTGCATTTACATCTCCGCTGATAACTAAGGCAGATGGCAGCAAATTTGGGAAAAGTGAGGGTGGCAATATATGGCTGGACCCTGAGCGTACCTCGCCATACCAGTTTTACCAATTCTGGCTGAAACTGCCGGATGCGGAAGCTGAGAAGATGGCGCTAGTATTTTCATTTAAGCCAATAGAAGAAATTAAGACGTTAATAGCCGAACACCAGGCTGCACCACATCTGCGTAAGCTACAGAAAGCATTGGCTGAAGAACTAACTATAATGGTGCACAGTGCGGAGGACCTGGCATTTGCACAGAGAGCTTCGGATATATTGTTTGGGCAATCTACCGTGGATGCATTGCGTTCGCTGAATGAGAAGCAACTACTGGAAGTGATGGAAGGCGTGCCGCAAGTGACTGCAATAAAAGATATACTGAATGAGGGTGCAGACATTATCAGCTTCCTGGCGGAGCATGGTGTGCTGCCATCGAAAGGGGAAGCGCGCAAGCTGATACAAAATGGCGGTATCAGCATAAATAAAGAAAAAGTAACTGCTACAGATTTTGCACTGAAGCATGAGCACCTGCTGAATGAGCGCTATGTGCTGATACAAAAAGGTAAATCGAACTATACATTAGCGATATTTAATTAAGCCTGAGTGTAGCGGTAATGTGGTAAATTTGAAATACATGTCGTTTCGTTTTCTTCGCAATGTATTGATGGTACTGGGTGTTGTGGCGGCTACGCTGCCGGCATTTTACTGCAACAGCCCAAAGGGAAATACCGTTGCAACGACTGAAGAAAGCTCGCCATGGCGAAATGTATATGACTCCAACGTGCACTATGTAGGTATGCAGACATGCCGTACCTGCCACGAAAATGTGTACCGGACATTTATACAAACCGGCATGGGACAATCATTTGGACTGGCTACCAAACAAAAGTCTGCAGCGGACTTTAGCCCTTCACATGCTTTGGTGTATGATAAAGACCTTGATTTTTACTACAAGCCTTACTGGAACAATGACTCGCTGTATGTAATGGAATTCAGGCTGGAAGGGAAGGATACCGTGCATAAGCGAATACAGAAAGTGGACTACATAGTAGGCTCAGGGCAGCATACAAACTCGCATATCTTTAACAGAAATGGTTATCTATATCAGGCACCTATTACCTTCTATACACAGAAGAAACAATGGGATTTAGCGCCGGGCTTTGAAAAAGGCGCCAGCAGCCGCTTTCAACGAAAGATAGAGATAGAGTGTATGAGCTGCCACAACGGATACCCGGAGTTTGTGAGCAATAGTGAAAACAAATTCACATCGCTAAAGATGGGTATAGACTGTGAGCGCTGCCATGGACAAGGCAGCCTGCATGTGCAGGAGAAGCAAGCGGGCAATATTGTA
>JAFDXS010000019.1 GCA_018267795.1 Bacteroidota bacterium
TAAATAAAGCATAAACAATATGCGGGCGATAGAAAGGACAATGCATATAACAAAGACCCAGAACAATATCTGACCGCCCCAGAAGCCCAACTCAGCAGCATAATAATTCAGCTGCACTAAATAATAGTCGCTGGTGCGTGGAACCGGAGGCATTAAAGTAGA
The DNA here is from genome assembly GCA_018267795.1 of Bacteroidota bacterium. Lineage (GTDB taxonomy): Bacteria > Bacteroidota > Bacteroidia > Chitinophagales > Chitinophagaceae > SZAS-30. The sequence continues at coordinate 163 of JAFDXS010000019.1, forward strand.
TTTCTTTTCGTTTACAAGGTCTGCAACTGTAGTAAATGTATAGCCCTTGTCTTTGAAATATTTGATGATGCGCGGCAGCGCTTTAACCGTAGCTTCGCGATCACCGCCAGCATCATGCAGTAAGATGATGCTGCCTTTGTCCTGCTGATTGACTACACGCTGAAAAATAGAATCGGCAGTAATACCCGGTTCCCAATCGGCTGGATCTATAGATTCACCTACCGTGAGGTAATTATATTGCTTAGACAAGGCAACCGGGATCAATTCCTGCAACGTTTCAGGCTCAGAATCAGCATTGAAAGGCGCGCGGAATAATATGGTGGAGTGACCAGTAATACACTCTAATAAAAGGCGCGTAGAGCTAAGCTCTAATATAGCCCGTCGCTTGCTTACCTCTGCCATGTTGGGATGGGTGAAGGTATGGCTGCCTATTTCGTAACCTTCATTGTAGACGCGCTTAACGAGCGGGATATTATTTTCTGCATTGATGCCAATCATGAAGAAGACAGCCGGAACATGTTCTCGGGCGAGTATATCAAGTATTTCGCGTGTGTACCTGGGGTCAGGACCATCATCAAATGACAGTACCATCTTCTTCGGTTTCTGGCCGTATTTCTTTACCACGAAACCAGAAGGCATGCTCACGTAATTTTCTTCACTTATAAGTAATTCAGAAGAGTCGAGCTCGGTTTTGATAATACCATCTTTTGGTACGCTGAGTACATCGAGTATTTCACCTTCACCTATGTAGTCAACATCGTTGCTGGCCTCTACATAGTGCATCTTATTGAAGTCGAAAGTATCGAGGGCTGCTTTGCTAAAATCCTTGTTATAAAAAGTCCAGAGACGGCTATCTTCGGAACCTAAACGCCATAGTGCTACCCCGGCAAGGCCATACTCTGCAGCGAAACGTAAGGTGTTAAAATTGGTGGCGGCATCAGTAAAGTAAACCTTATGTGGCGTGCTATCTTCGTCGTAATAATCGTAAGTGAGATTATAGGTGTCATTATCAAAATCAACAACTGCATCTTTGTCCGAGGCAATACTCAATGCTTCTTCATAGCTTCTATCTACGGCTTTGCCACCTTTAGGCCAATCGTAACCGTAGGCCGCTAAAGCTAATACCAGTTTGTCCTGCGGTACCTGCTTTACAGCATCGTCCACTGCAGCTTCTATCCATTTTTGGCTGGATATAGGGCCAGGATTGCCTTCGGCACTATACTGATCGTAAGCCATGATGAAGATATAGTCATTGTACTTCGAAAGCTCTTTAAGATCATAGTCGGAATTAAATGGAGAAGCATCCTGGGTGACCAGTAAATTATACTTATGAAAACGAGTATATAGCTCCTTCATAAATGAGATAAAGTATTCATTCTTTTCCTCCTGCAGCTCTTCAAAGTCCACATTGATACCAGCGAAATGGTTATCGCGGACAATCTTTAAAACATCATTAATAAGGCGCTCTTTCTTTGCAGGATCGTGAAGGATGCGGCTGATGGACTCGCCATGGAAGTCATCTTTATCATAGTTGGAAAGAACGGGTATGGTACGTACACCGGAGGCTTTAATAAGCTTTTGCCCACGGGCGTCGATATTGACATAAACTGTATCTGACTTTGAGTCGATAAAAATCTCTTCCGGCAATATCATGTTGAGTTTGTTGATATTGTTCTTAAGAGAAAAGTATGACTGAAGGTCCCAGGCGACATAAAACGCAGAGCGAACGGGAGCAGCAAAAGTTTTGTGCAGGCTATCGGCTTTACTTACGTAGCTGATCTTGCCTTTTTTATTGATACCCGGAGGGCGACCGCCATGCTTCAGGTTTTCATTGATATATTTTCTAAAACCCTGAAATTCTTTATTTATCCTTGTTTCCTGTAAAAGGGCATGTTTGTTTGGGTCCAGGATGGCTTTGTATTGTTCATTTTCGCCCTTGAGCTGGGGAAGACCGGGTGTGTAAAGTCGCCAGAGGGCCAGGCCAATGACAAGGATTATTAAGAAGAAAAGGAAAAATAAAATCCTCATAGACCACTTGAACCGTTGCCAACGTGTTGGAGACTTTGCTAAGAAAACCTGCTTGTGAGTAGTCATATAAGAATTGAAGCGATGCCTTGTAACCGATCAAGTGCCAATAAAATTGGCCATTGCGGCGTAAAGATAATACCAGTATTGTACACAATAAAAAAACCGGCAATTATTATACCGGCTTCTATGATTAAAATAATTTTATGAAAACCTTACATTTCGTTTCTTTTTATACTGCAGCCAATGGAGCGGGTAACCTTTGGAGAAATAGTGGTATTGGACAGCATATTATCAACTGCTTCTTTTATGTAAAAGTGTTTTGAGCTTGACGGATCGGAAGGGTTGTCTTCAAGGGCGCCTTTGTAAACCAGTTTACCCTCGCCATTGAATAAGAATACCTCGGGAGTATGGGAAGCGCCAAAAATATCAGCCAGCATGGAACCCTGGTCCATAGCATAGGGTACTGTGTACTGCTGGCGATGGCTGTAGTCGTCCATAGCCATAGGTGAATCGTCTTCTCCGCGCTGAGCCTCGTTTGAATTGACGATAATCATGCCTACCCCTTTTTCCTTAGCATACTTCATTATTTCTTTTGTATGCTCCTGGGCTTTTACAACATAAGGACAGGTATTGCATGAGAACATAACAATGAGCCCTTGCTTAGTGGCAACATCGTTTAATGAAACCATTTCATTTTTGCCAGGGACACGCATCTTTATATGAGATGCGCGCATATTAGCGCCAACAGGTAGGTCTTCAACATGATGGCGGCCGAAATTTTCCGGTGCTTCTTTAGGAGATTTCTTAGCATTAGTTACAGGTGATTTTTTTGGGGCTGCTGTATTCTTTGCCTGGGAAAAACCTACAGAGGTGCAAAAAAGAAGGGTGAATATGCTGAGTGCTATTTTCTTCATAATATTTTTTTTAAAGATAAGTATTGTAGTGTTTAGGTCTTCTTAATTATTTGCAAATTATTGCTTCCTATCAAGACTGATATTTTCGTCGCCTGGTTGGTATGGGAGATAGGAAATAATGAACTGGAACATTTCGTCGGTTGATTTCATGCTGCCATTTCTATCGCGGACTAACTGGGGCGGATTGAACGGATTGTTGGGATTATTAGAGGTATTATCATAAATACCTTCGGCTGTAATGGTGCTGCCTTTGGGAATTTTCACCATCTTTTTGAAGGTATAGAAATATTGCCAGTTGAAGTCCCAGCGGGGTATGGATATAAGGCGTATGGTATCGCCATTGGGATTTACTGCATAGGCTTTGAAGCTTTTACCTATGAGGTGCATGTGGGGATTGACTGTGACGATAGAAATATCGAATGGTACAGTGAAATGGCTGCTAACATGCTTAATGGTGTTGGGCTGGATGATTAAGTCAGGCTCTACTGGCGATACCCCAAGTGTACCTAACTGAAACTCCTGCATGGGACGAGATGGTGGTGTTTTGGAAAAAAAGATGTTGATATATGAGCTATCCCAAACATCTTCTTTTGAAGTAAAACCGTAATGCAAGTCATTTAGTAGAAAAGCACCTTTGCGAGGTAAGAAATAACCACCAATTCCATCAGGGTATTGCTGGCCAAAGGCGCCGGGCAGATAATTTACTACCGATTTTTGCAATACCGGGTATGAGCCATCATCATTAGGCAAGCCAAGTTTTTCAAAGGCGTGAATAATGGTAGTGTCTTCCACCATGTCTACTGCACGTGCACCGGCAAATACATCTTTCTTTTTATCGAATTCATATTTTATCATGTCGCCATTCACATGGTGTACTACATTCTTATTGCCGGGAACAAACTCTATAAGGCTGGCAAATGTATCGCGAGGTAGCTCAAAAGGAACTTTTACTAATAGGAAACGATCGCCGCTGTAGGCCTTGAGGAAATAAGGCTGAACAGGAATACGCATATCCGGCGTACCTATAGTAGAGCCTACCGGATAAGCCGGTAAATTAGGCAGTTTGTCCTTGGGGCCTTCTTCTGCCCCATCCTGTGCCCACTTTTCTAATATTTTTATATCGCGATCGGTCATAATGCGCTGGCCTACAAATTCTGTATAGTGCGGATCGGCGGGCCAGGGGGGCATGATATGCTGACCAACAACATAGGCGATGGCGGGTGCATAATTTTTCGCTTCTGTATAAGTGACCAAAGAAAAATGCGCTGCACCGTTAGGGCGATGGCATATAGTGCAATTAGCATACAGTATAGGGGCTACATGCTCAGTAAATGTCACTCTATCGGGCAGACGTTTTTCATTCTTGCAAGCTGAGTATGACAAGCTGCAGGAAAATGCAAGTAATAGATTAAGCCTGATTATTGTTCTTTTTAGTAACATTTTTGGATCGTGATATATTTCCTAACAGGATACTGATATTTAATTCATAGCCTATTAAAATGACAAGTGTATTGAGCCATACCCAAACCATGAACGCGATTAAAGTACCTATAGAGCCATAAATTTTGTTGTAATTAATAATGTGATTTACCACATAGAAGAAAGCCGCCGTAGCAATAACACTTAACAACGTGGCAAATACAGAACCGGCAGTCACAAACTTTAACTGATGCGTAAGCGAGGGACCATAGCGATATATAATGGATATAGCGAGAAATATGATGAGTATAAGTATAAAAAAGCTGATGAGCTTAACTGCAACGATGGCGTGAAAAATACTTAAAATCAAACTGTTCAAGTCATTGATCTGTATGATGAAGAGCGCAAGCGATATGATGCTTAAAGCCATCATAACAAAGGTGAGCTTAATAGCAGTCCAGCGACGCGATAATCCGGTTCGTTTTTTGTAGATGGCCTGGCTTCTGTCGAAACTTCGCATAAGGCCCATAATACCGTTAGAGGAGAAAAACAGGGTTAACAAAACACCAAAAGACAGTATATCCCTGCGCTGTACCGTCATAAAGTCGATAACTATTTTGCTGGCGGTATCATAAATATGAGCGTTAGGTGTTACCATTTTCATGGTGATAAGTATGGTTTTCTGCACGCCCTTTAATGGCAGGTAGGGAATAAGTGAGAACAAAAAAAGCATAGTAGGCGCAATGGCCATGAGAAAATTGTACGTTACCGCTGCAGCTCTTTCTGTGAGCTTGGTGTTTCTTATCTCTTTAAAGAAAAACCTGCTGACCACATACAATGACAGGCCCTGGAAACCCGGCAATACAATATTTTTTGAAGCATTAACTATAGAACGGGTAATTGCCCAGTTATACAGCTTCATTTCCAGTTTGGTCATAGATAAATTTACAGGTTATTCAGAATAAATTCCGTCATTCTTCTATATAAATGCAGGCGGGTATTGCCACCTGAAATGCCATGAGTCTTATTGGGGTAATATTCGCTATCGTAATCTTTATTTTCCTTTATAAGATTATCTACCAGCATTACTGAATTCTGGAAATGTACATTATCATCAGCAGTGCCATGTATGAGCAGAAATTTTCCTTTTAGCAAGCCAGCCATTTTCTCTGGCGCATTTTCATCATAGCCTTTTTCATTTTCTTGTGGACGGCGCATGTACCTCTCGGTGTAGATGTTATCGTAATAACGCCAATTAGTAACCGGTGCTACAGAAATAGCCATTTTAAAGACATCATTACCCTTGAAGATACAGGTGCTGCTCATGAAACCGCCATAGCTCCAACCCCAGATACCAATACGATCTTTATCAACGAAAGACATTTCGCCAAGGTGCTTTGCTACGGCTATCTGGTCATCACTTTCATACTTGCCCAGCTGCAAATAAGTCTTTTTTCTGAAGGCTTCACCCCTGAAGCCTGTACCGGTGCCATCGGCACACACTACTATATATCCTTTTTCTGCCAGCATCTGATGCCAGAAGAAATCGCCAATAGGAAAACGGTCTGCAACCTGCTGAGAGCCGGGGCCGCTATACTGGAACATGAGTACAGGATATTTCTTAGTACTGTCGAAGCCGGGAGGTGTGATCATCCAGACATTCAGGCTCTCCGTTACTCCTTTTATTTTAGTAAAACGAATCTTGCCCAGGTTGTACTCATCCATTTTAGCTTGCAATACCTTATTGTCTTCCAGGGTGCGTACTATTTCCCCATCAGCATTGCGCAGGTAATAAACAGGTACTTTATTAAGACGGGAATATTTGTCAAGGAAATAGTTGAAACCGGCGCAAGGGGTAATGCTATGTGTACCCTTCTCTTCAGTAAGCATTCTTTTATTCCTGCCATTCCAATCTACCGAATATAAACTACGCTGTAAAGGTGAATTCTCAGCGGCAGTGTAGTAAACCAATTTCCTTGCCTTATCAATACCAATTAATGATTCAATATCGTAGTCGCCTCGTGTAAGTGTTGTAAGCTTTTCCTTTTCCCAGTCCCAACGATATAAATGATTATAGCCATCCTGCTCGCTTTCAAAAATGAAAGAGTGCCCATCAGGGAGAAACTCGAGATTGTCGTTTATCTCTATATAATATTTGTTTTCTTCCTCGTATAGTAAATGCGATTTGCCTGTTTCGGCATTAGCCGCTAATAATTCAAGTTTATTCTGCAAGCGGTTCATGCGGAAGATGCAAAGTTCATCAGGGTCTTGCGTCCACTTGATACGCGGAATATATTGATCAGTTTCCTTGCCTATGTTGGCATTAATAGTATTCCTTGTTTTAAGGTCATATACTTTTATCTGCACAACCGAATTACGCTCACCAGCCTTAGGATATTTGTAGGTGTATTGTGTAGGATACAACTTGTCGTACATAGCGATAGTATATTCAGGCACAAGGCTTTCGTCGAAACGATAATAAGCTATGTGCTTGCCATCAGGAGCCCAGTCATAAGCGCGGGTAAACTCAAACTCTTCTTCATACACCCAATCACAATTGCCATTAATGATGCGATTCTTTTCTCCGTCGGTAGTGACAGGTACTGTTTGGCTATTTTGTAAGTCTTTATAATAAAGGTTGTTGTTTTTTACAAAGCCAACTTTAGTACCGTCAGGTGAGAAAGTGGCATGCAATACTTTGTCATAATCAAGCAGCTGCAGTGCGCCTGTTTTTATGTCATATACGTACACCCTGTAAAGAACCGAACGGCGGTAAATATGCTGGCCCTCGGTAAGCAAGAGTAATTTCTGCTCATCAGCGCTAAATGTATAGTCTTCAATATTTATCTGTTCGCCTCCCAGTTTCTGAATAGCATTATCGAAAAGGGTGCTGCCTTTTTCACCGGTTGTAAGGTCATAAATGCGTATATACTGATGCCTGCCATCCTGGTCGAGCTGCGTGTAGCGCTTACCATCTTTCATTGCGTTAAAGCCGGGTACAGACTTAATGCGAAAGGTGTTTTTCTGCCATATATCTTCCAGTGTTATCTGTTTTTTAGCTTCCTGCGCAATACTGAGCTGCGTGCAGCACATAATGAGCAACAGATATAAATACCTCATAGACATCTTTTGGTTTGGAGGTCAAAAATAGCGCGTAAAAGGCAGAGGGTGAAATATAAGCGAGAACATAAGGGTGAAAATATGGGGTGATATTTTTTGCATCCCCTAAATACCAATTCATATACTATTTGCGTTATAATAAATAATAGTAAATACCTATAGTGGCATAAATTTTTTAGTGATAAATTGAAATTAATGCGTATATTGAAGAACTGAGTGTTTTTAATACCGGAATCATGAAAAGACTTTTTTTAATAGTGTTGCTGATATGTGGGGTTTGTAAAGCCTATTCTGCGGAGCCGGAAAACTTGTCCGACAGATTGCGAACTTTTATAAAAAACAAGCAATTTGATTCAAGGCAAACAGAGGTAAGCTCCTTCCTGGGCAAGCCGGCAAGAATAGACGAAGGGAATAAGAAAGATGTATGGTTTTACAGTACAGACAAGGTGAACCTGACTATATACTGGAACAATAAGGCTGATAAAATAGATAAAATGGTATACACTGCTATACCGGTAAAAGAAGCAGAATGGGATAATAACAAGGCCAGATGCCTAAAAATGGGTGAAACCAGTATAGAACAAGTTATAAATACCTGGGGAATGCCTAAGGATATGCAAATAAAAGAGGTAAATCAGCAACTGCATTATACCTTTCAATACAACACATTACATCTCTTCTTTAGAAAGGGCAGGTTGGTAAACTATACGCTATTCTAAGAAAAACATTAATAATCAATAGTTGCCTGAATTCCCCTGTCTATAAGTGCCTCGCATTTAGGGCGAAGGAAATCGAAGCTACCCCTTTTTACTCCATACTTGCCTTTGTGATGGATAATCAGCGCGCTCTGTTCGGCCTGCTCAGGTGAATGCTCGCAAACATCTATTAATGACTCAATTACCCAGTCAAATGTATTTACCTCATCGTTCCATACGATAAGGCTATGTACTGATTCTGTTAAAACATCAATATTCTCGTCTTCCTGAGTCTGCCATAGGGTGCCTGGCTTACTGTCCCACTCGAAATTCATATAATTGTCTGTTTCTGCAAATTTAGTAATGAATAAGGTATAAATGCAAAAAAGATTATCTGCATGGGCTTGCTGCGCAACAATGCCAGCAGCTATCTTTGCCGATATTATGTATGCAAAGAAAACAATGGAGGAACTGGAGCGTAAAAGCCCTGAAGAAATGCAAAAGACTGAAAAGCACCCCATTATAATAATACTGGATGATGTGCGCAGTATGCATAACGTGGGATCAAGTTTTCGCACATGTGATGCCTTTAATGTGTCGGCCATTTTCCTATGTGGCTATACTCCTGCCCCGCCCCATAGAGATATACATAAAACAGCTCTTGGCGCAACAGAAACCGTAAGCTGGAAACACTTTGCCAGTGTAACGGATGCTATTACTGCGGCCAGAGAACTGGGCTATAAGATATATGCCGTGGAGCAGGTGCATGACAGTGTAGCATTGAACGAATTTGAATGGAACCATGCGCCAACTGCGCTGATATTTGGAAATGAAGTGAGTGGTGTGAGCGAAGAAGCGCTGAAAATGACAGAGGGATGCATAGAAATACCGCAATGGGGCTCAAAACATAGCCTGAACATATCAGTAAGCCTGGGTGTGGTACTGTGGGAAATGGTGCGGACTATGGCTTAATGAATTGACGTTACTAAAAAAGAGATGGCCCCGCTAAACAGCGAGGCCATCTTTATATTTATATTCTTATTTATACTTTGAATCTCCAGCCGTGCGTGTCTGTGCTACGACCGTAGCGGATATCTGCCAGCGTTTTCATGAGCCAATTAGTAACTTCCCATTGCTCTACCGGTGGTAAAGCCATCTGGTCGTCGTGGTAAGTAAGCTTTGCTATAGGTGCAATAGATGCAGCAGTACCTGTACCAAATGCCTCCTTTAATTCACCTGCTTTGTATGCAGCTTCTATTTCATCTATGCTAATAGGGCGTTCTTCTACAGTAATTCCTTTCTCACGCAGCAAAGTGATAACGCTATCCCTTGTTACACCTTCCAGTATCAGATCCTGGTTTAGGTCCGGAGTTACAGCCTTATCGCCAATAATAAAGAACACGTTCATTGTACCTATCTCCTGCACATATTTATGCTCGAAACCATCAGTCCAGAGAATCTGGTCGAAGCCCATTTGCCTGATCTTCATGGTTGGGTACATGCTCATACCGTAGTTGCCTGCGGCTTTGGTAAAGCCTATACCACCCGGAAAAGCACGAACGTATTGATCTTGCACATATATAGATACCGGCTTGCTATAGTATGGACCAGCCGGGCTGGTGATAATGATAAACTTGAACTTTTCGGCAGGTCTAACACCAATAAACTCGTCGACAGCTATCATAAAAGGGCGAATGTATAACGCTGTTCCATCTTGTTCAGGTACCCAGTTGCTATCTATTTCTACCAGTTTACGAATGCCTTCCATAAACAATTCTTCAGGAACATCAGGCATTGCCATACGCTCGGCAGAACGGTTCATTCTTTTCCAATTGTCATGCGGGCGAAATACAGATATTTCACCATTAGGGCTTCTGTAAGCCTTTACACCCTCGAATATGGCCTGGCCATAGTGCATAAATGTAGTGGCAGGGCTAAGATTAAGATTTTCAAAAGGAACTATTTCTGCTTGTTTCCATTCTCCATCCTCATAGTCAGCTACCAGCATATGGTCAGAATAAAGTTTACCAAACTGGATATTATTGGGGTCTAACTGGTTAATTCTGCTTTTTTCTACTTTCTTCACTTTAATATCAATAGTGGAAACGCTCATAAAAAATGTATCTTATTTGAATGTCGAAAGATTAATTTCGCACAAAGAAACGATTTTTTTTCGGTTAGCCTTAATCCGAGGGCTATACGGTATAAGCGGCTTATATGGAAGGATTGCCAAATATTATCAATACAAATATCGTAAACCAGGACTGGGACGCGTTTTGGAGAGACATAAACAGCATTCCAGATACTGTTCCCAAGCAGGTATTGGTACTAACTACTCCATACGCAGCTAACAGCCCGGAAGATGTGCAATTACAAAAAATGCTGCAAGCCTGCAAGCTGAGCGGAGATGATTATAATACGTTTCAAATAAATGATAATCATAATATTGCATGGCATAAGCTAAAGGATATTTTTAAACCTAAAATTGTGCTGCTATTAGGTATAACGCCGCAGCAATTAGGAATATCAGCCTTATTTAAATTTAATGAAGCGTGCCTGTTTAATGATGTGCTGTGGCTGGCAACAGTTTCCCCATCGGACATGGAAAAACAGCCGGACCTGAAAGTGCAGTTGTGGAACAGCGGCCTGAAGCCAATTTTTGTTGAAAAAAAATATACTATTTAATCATCTTCCTTGCCTTCCGCACAACAAATATTAAAGAAATATTGGAGGTATGATGCGTTTCGCCCCCTGCAGGAAGAAATAATAAACAACATTTTACAAGACAGGGATACCCTGGCGCTACTACCTACCGGCGGTGGAAAATCTATTTGCTACCAAATACCAGCTATTGCCAGGGATGGCTTTGGCCTTGTGATATCCCCCCTGGTATCACTGATGCAAGACCAGGTAGCGCGACTTAAATCATTAGACATACAGGCAGAATATATACATGCAGGTATGCACTATAACGATGTGCAGCGCACACTGCAAAACACGCTGCATGGACCTATAAAGCTGCTATATGTATCGCCTGAGCGGCTGCAAACAGAGTTGTTTAATGAATACCTGCCCGAATTTGACCTGAACCTGATAGCTGTGGATGAAGCACACTGCATATCGCAATGGGGCCATGACTTCAGGCCTGATTACCTGAAGATAGCTGAATTGCGAAAGGTGTTTCCTGGGGTACCTGTATTAGCGCTTAGTGCATCAGCTACTAAAGAGGTGCAGGAAGATATAGCAATTCAATTACAGTTAAAACAGGCTGCTGTTTACAAAGCGAGCCTTGAGCGGCCTAATATCTTCTATGATATAAAGTACAGCGAAAACAAAAATGCCGATACGCAGCAAGCAATACAGGCTAATCAAAGTGCCATAATATATTGCCGGAGCAGGCGACAAACAGAGCTATTGGCCAAAAGCCTGAATGATAAAGGTGCAAAAGCGAATGCCTACCATGCCGGCATGCCAAAGGACCAGCGTGAAAGCATGCAGGAGCAATGGATGCAAAACAGCATACCCATAATGGTGGCCACTACGGCATTTGGCATGGGCATAGACAAGGCAGATGTGCAACTGGTGTTGCACTATGATGCGCCGGAGCACCTGGAGGCCTACTACCAGGAAGCAGGACGTGCGGGAAGAAATGGTGAGCAATCGCGGGCATTGGCACTGTATAACAGCAAGGATATAAAAAGACTGCAGGAAAGCACGGCATTACGTTTTCCGCCGGAAAGCTACCTGCGGCAGGTGTACCAGGCTGTGGTAGAATACCTGCAAATAGCAATAGGCACCGAGCCTAACCAATACTTTGATTTTGACCTGGCAGATTTTTGCAGAAAATTTGAACTGGAAGCTGTGCCTGCTGCCAATGCACTGAAATTGCTTGAGCAGGAAGGCCT
>JAFDXS010000001.1 GCA_018267795.1 Bacteroidota bacterium
CTATTACTGCCTTAAAGACTATAACCTTATGAAATATAAAATCTATTATCTGCGAGATCTGTCAAGCGTATTTAATAAACAATTCAAAAAGACGGAAATTGATGAATTGATTTTTGCCGACCGGCAAAACCTATTCAATTCTGCTGAAGAAGCCTACACATATATTAGGTCTATTAAGGGAACTATAGGGAATATGACATTTACGGTGCTGCCTTATATTAAACTGAATCAAGGCTAATCTTCCAGTTCTTCTCTATGTCTTACGCAATGCGCTACTATACCCCAGCTGCTAACAGCTATTATTACAGATGCTACGATCAGAGGAATGTTGAACGGAATTTCAAAACCTATCTTCTTTTCAAAATCCCAAAAGTTGTTGATGAGTGTAGTAGTGACAGCTAAAAATAGCAGAAAATATAGGCTGGAAAGGACTGCAATAAATATAATCACGTATTTGGCAAACCCTTCCATATAGCAATAACGTTTTCCTAATGTAATATATTGCTATTTATTCCGATTTACAATTATTTTTATCATAATCAGGATAATTTAATGCGCACAAAAAAGCTCCCCGAAGGGAGCCGATTCCACCCATATAAAACAAGGCACAATATTATAACAAAAAATAAATTTAAGAAAATAGAATTTATATATAATTGCTTTGCAAGAGTAAAAATGGTAATAATTTTTTTTAATCTGCAGATATATTATCTGAAATATCCTTAACATTCTTTTAGTATTTTATTTATTATTTTACATACATGCAATTGGTAAAGCTAGGTATCGTTGCTATGGTTGCTTGTTTCTGTTCCTGCCAGCAATCTGAAACGCCTGTTATTTTAAACCAGGTAGTTATACATGATACCATAAGATTACCTTCTTCTCTTTCTTCCACATTACCTACTTCTACATCTTCGAAGATTGATTCTATGTCTTTTTACAAAGAAAGGATTAATAGTGTGAGAAGACACGGCTCAGCTCTTGCTGAACTCGTGAAAATGTACCAGAATGGTAAAAGACTTAGACAATAATCAGTTAAGGGTTGATGGTATTTTATTAGTTTTCTTTCCAAGCGGCGTCAGCAGAATGTATTCTTTTCCTGTTGCGGCATATTGAATTAGCTTCATATGCTGTAGTATATCCAGGTACACCGTTATTAAAGACTTGCTAAGTCCTGCTTCTTTCGCCACAAAATCTATACAATCTTGTTCTTCAAGAGCCTCAATATCCTGACAATGCTTCTTTATTGTTAGAAATACTTTATTAAGATTAGTAAGCAAGATTTCGGTATTGAATAGTTACCCTACTAATATACTTACGGAATACCATTTTAAGCATAGTCGAATTAATTATTTATAAATTTCCAATAAATAATTATTATGCGTTATGAATTTTCACAATACTATTATTGCCAAAAATATTGACTTAGTTATGTATTTTTTACAATATATAATATTGAGTGGATAAAATTTTATGTATAAAGCATTAATGCAATTCAAATTGAATTTTACTCAAGTGCTTGTAAAGCCCGCCCTCGATATTTATTAATTCGTAGTGAGTGCCGGTTTCCCTTATGGCACCCTGCTCCAGCACTACTATAAGATCTGCATTCCGGATAGTGGATAAACGATGCGCAATAACAAATGAGGTGCGGTTCTTCATTAAGTTTTGCAACGCTTCCTGCACCTGGCTCTCAGATTCAGAATCAAGAGAACTGGTAGCCTCATCAAGTATTAGTATTACAGGGTCTTTCAATATTGCACGGGCTATGGCTATTCTTTGCCTTTGTCCCCCGGAAAGCTTTATACCCCTTTCCCCTACTATTGTGTCGTATTGCTCCGGGAAGCTTACTATAAAATCATGTGCATTTGCTTTGGCTGCAGCTGCTTCTACTTCTTCTTTTGTTACCTCCGGGTTTCCGTAAGCTATATTTTCATATATGGTACCACCAAACATGAAAACATCTTGCGGCACCATAGCCATTTGCTTCCTGAGTTGCGACAAAGGAATGCTGTTTGCTGCTTGCCCGTCAAATAGCAATTGACCGCTATCGGGCTCATAAAATCTTAAAAGTATAGATATTAAGGTGCTCTTACCGGCCCCGCTGGGGCCTATTATGGCTACTTGCTGTCCTTGTCGTGCTTCAAGATTTATATTTTTTAAGGTCTGTGTGTCCTTCCTGCCGGGATAGCTGAAGCTTATATTTTGTAAAGAGACATTGCCTGATAGCTTGAATTTGTTTTCTAAATGCAATGGTGTAACAGATACATTTTCAATTGGTTCGTTTAGTAATTCTCTTACTCTTTGTGTAGCACCCAGTGTTTTTTGGAGCTGGCTATATAGGTCTGCAAAACCAGCTATGCTGCCTCCTACAAATGCCGTGTAAACTACAAATGCAGTAAGATCGCCAAAGGAAAGCAACCCATGTTGCATAAGGCCGGCCCCATACCAAACTACCAATACTATGGCACCAAACACACTGAACAATAAAAATGAAACAAAAAATCCTCTAAAACGGCCATTTCTTACAGCCATGCTCACCATATTATTAATGCTATTGGTATAGCGCTTTATCTCATACCACTCATTAGAAAACGCCTTCACGTTGCTTATGCCCTGCAGGCTTTCCTGCACTATAGTGCCTGAGTCTGCCAACTGGTCTTGCGCCTGTCTTGCCAGCTTTCTTATGCGTTTGCCAAATATTACAGCTATTACTATTATTACCGGCACTACTGACAGCATAAGAAATGTAAGCCTGGCAGATATGAAGAAAATAAGCCCAAGCCCAATGAGCAGTGTAAGCACGCCTCTTAGTATTTCCGCCAGTATGGAAGTAACAGCATCCTGTATTTGGGTTACATCTGCACTTACCCTGCTCGATAGCTCACCTACCCTGCGCTGTGCAAAAAAATCCATAGGCATCATTATCAGTCTTTGGTATATTTCTTTCCGCATATCAGCTACGGCATTTTCGCCTACGCTAGTAAACAGGTAGATGCGCAAAAATGAAAAGATCATCTGCAAGATTAGCACGCACACCATCACCAGTGCTATATTGCCCGGCGTGGCCAGGCTTTTACTATTTGTTATATCATGCGCGCTGTCTATAAGCTTTTTTAGCAAATAAGGGAACGCCATGGTTGTGCTGCTGGAAAGAGCAATGAAGATAAGGCCGGCTACAAACTGCCCCTTATAAGGCTTCAGATACCGGAAGATCAGCAGGCTTTCCTTTATACTTTGCTTGCTTATTTTTATTTTAGGCAGGCTTTCTGTAGCGTCATTACCTCTTGGTCGGGCCATAGCTGTCATTCTATTTATATAGATGCAAAGCTATTTCATGCGGCAGTATGCCGATTATATTAATCGGTAAAACACATTCTTTTATCGGTAAATTATCTGTACAAAAAGTTATTTGTAGTACTCATACGTGTATAGCAGCAATTGCTTAGGCATGCCAGCTTTCTTATTATCTGTGAAAAGCACTTTGCTGCGGTTACCCTTTTTATCAGCTCCTAAAGGTTTAAATTCAAAGTGGTAGTTATTCTTCGACAATGAATCAGTAATTACTTCTTTATTTGCACGTCCATTTTTGTCGTAGCTGAAATTTGTTATAATGCACGCCATCAGTTGGCCATTACTATTATATTTTTTTGTGGTGGTTACCTTATTGCGCATGTCTTTATCCAGCACATGCACTATTTCATTTTTTGACTCCTTTTCGCTAAAGCTATCTATGTAAGTATTATTATTTACCCAGTTTACAGTAGAGGCACCTATTTCCCTACCATGGTCATCATATGTCTTTGAGCCTGCTATTTTATCATCTTTATAGCTGAATTTGGTAATTGTACTGGTAACGCCTTTTCTTCCTGCCACCTGGTAGTGCAGATGTTCTATAGCTGATAGCCTCCCGCTTTCATCAAAATTGTATTTTTCTACATTATAGAACACGGTATCTACCACTATCCAGTCACCATTTACCTGCCTCGTATACGGGAACCGTGCTTCTTCCATCATTTTTACTTTGCCTTTCAGTCCATATCGTTTTACATCATTGTCCACATTTTGCGCATTGCACTGATAGGTTAATGCAATAAGAGAAAGAAGAAAAAAAGCTTTTTTCATTTTGTATATATTTCTGAATAGTAGGGCTATAAAATTAATGCTTCTGCACAAAGTTTGTGAAAACTATAAAGATAATCGTCCGGATATAACATTTATTAAATAATTGGTTGAATAAGGATTAAAATGCATCTTACAGGAAATGCAGGCTATACTTACCGACAAAACAATGTATTTCGCCGATTTGTATATGCACTTAAAAAAATGACAATATAGTTTTGTCAGCAAACATAAATACTCACTATGACTGTAAAGCGTACCAATGCCTTAGGCTTTATATTTATCACTATCCTTATTGATGTTATCGGTTTAGGTATCATTATCCCGGTATTCCCCAAGCTTATACAAGAGCTTACCGGTGCTTCACTCAGCAAGGCCTCTACTATTGGTGGCTGGCTCAGTGTATGCTATGCCTTTATGCAGTTTCTATGCTCTCCTATTCTTGGTGGTTTAAGCGACAGGTATGGCAGGCGGCCTATATTATTAATTGCATTGTTAGGTTTGGGTATCGATTATGTATTCCAGGCAGTTGCACCTACTATTGGCTGGTTGTTCCTTGGCCGGGTTATAGCGGGCATGTGCGGTGCCAGCTTCACCACAGCTACAGCATATATAGCAGATATAAGCACACCCGAGAAACGCGCACAAAACTTTGGCCTCGTGGGTGCTGCCTTCGGTTTAGGCTTTATCATCGGTCCGGCTATTGGAGGCATTTGTGGTCAGTGGGGTGCCCGTGTGCCATTTGTAGTTGCAGCATGTTTTAGTTTGCTCAATTTTCTATATGGCTACTTCATCTTACCCGAATCACTGGAGAAAGACCATCGTCGCGAATTTAGCTGGAAACGTGCAAATCCTTTGGGCGCAGTAAAGCAACTCCGGCGCTACCCTATTGTGTCCGGTTTAGTCATTTCATTTACATTGATCTATCTGTCCGGTCAGGCCGTTCAATCTACCTGGGCCTATTTTACAATGCTCAAGTTCAACTGGAGTACGCAGATGGTAGGCTATTCATTATCAGTGGTAGGTGTGCTCATCGCTTTAGTGCAGGGCGCGCTTATCAGGGTTACCATTCCCAAATTCGGCCAGAAAAACTCTGTTTACATAGGGCTTATCCTTTACACCATAGCCCTGGTCCTTTTCGGTTTTGCATCAAAGGGCTGGATGATGTATGCTTTCCTCGTCCCCTATTGTCTTGGTGGTATCGCAGGGCCAGCCTTACAGGGCATTATTTCATCCCAGGTGCCACATAATGAGCAAGGTGAGTTGCAAGGCGCGCTTACCAGTCTCATGAGTCTCACCACTATCATTGGCCCGCTTATGATGAACAATCTCTTTGCCTGGTTTACCAACACAAAGACAGCGCCTGTATATTTTCCAGGTGCAGCTTTCATCGCAGGGGCAGTGCTTATGTTCGTCAGCATTTTGTTTGCCATACCATCTTTAAAGAGCTATCATTTGTCTATAAAGGAAACTACATCTTAGGCAACTAATAATACTTTTTATAAAGGGGTTCACAAAGCCCCTTTATTTTCTCATTTAAAGAACCTCGTCCAATATAGTTAGATATGTTATAAGTCTTATTCGATAATTTATTATTTAAACATTACAGCAAATTTCACATTATACCTAAGGGATTTTTAGACATAAGAATTATCTTTGACCCTATAGAAAAAAATAATTGTCTGTAATCTCTTATTATATAGTATTGCCGTTTATCTATTTGTTATCGGCATTGCCATTTCGTGCATTATACATCCTGTCAAATGGTATGTATGTGTTTTTGTATCATATTACAGGCTACCGAAAAAAAGTTGTCATTACTAATTTAAAAAACTCTTTTCCTGAGAAGAATGAAGAAGAGATAAATACAATATGTAAACAATATTATAGTTATCTCTGCGATCTTTTCCTGGAAACATTTAAAACGCTCACTATTAGCAAAAAAAGCATGCTCAAGCACTGCTACTTTCGTCCCGAAGCACAAAAGCTTTTTGATCGCCTTGCGGATGAAAATAAAAGTGTGATACTTGTCTTAGGTCATTTGGGCAATTGGGAGTGGGCTGGTAATACATTTAGCCTTTGTTGTCGGCACCAGTTATACGTTATATATCATCCTTTGCGCAATAAGCAGTTTGATGGGCTGATGTATAAAATGCGTTCGCATTTTGGCACTAAGCTTATTCCTATGAAAGACACCTTCCGCACTATGCTTGCTCAAAAAAATGAATTAAATGCTACTGCCTTTATTGCAGATCAGACACCCTTTCCTGATAATGCCTATTGGGTGAAGTTTCTTAACCAGGATACCCCGGTATTTAAGGGCACAGAAATTATTGCTAAAAAGATTAATTATCCCGTAGTCTATGTAAACGTGAGCCGCGTAAAACGAGGCTACTATGAAATGAATGCTGAAATGCTCTGCGAAAATCCCGCTGCAACCGCAGATGAGGAAATTACGCGGATGCATACCAGTCGCCTGGAGCAGGATATAATAGCTCGTCCTGAAACATGGCTATGGTCGCACAAGCGCTGGAAACACAAAAGAGTTACTAACTAATATTAAAAAATAAGGAAATTGTATGAAGACAGGTAAAGAGCTCATATTAGCTACTAAACCTTTCGCAAAGGAAATACGGAGTGAGAGTTGGAAACATACCATTGTGGCCTTCGTGCTTTTATTATCTTTTTTGTTTGGTACTTTATTATTGCCTGGCTTTCTGCCTAAGCTTTTGTGCAGCATAGGTGCAGGCCTTATGGTGATACGTACGTTTATTATTTACCACGATTATCTACATCATTCTATTCTCAATAAGTCACCGCTGGCACGTGTCATCTTTTCTATTTTTGGTGTATATACGCTGGCACCTGTGAGTATCTGGAAGCGATCTCACGACTATCATCATAAGCACAATTCCAAGCTGTTTAGCGCAAGCATAGGCTCCTACCCTATAGCTACTAAAAAGAAATTTTTGTCCATGACAGCGCGCGAACGCCGTGCTTACCTTGCCACACGTCATCCCATTACTATGTTGTTTGGCTATATCACTATGTTCGTGATTGGTATGTGCCTTAATTCTTTTTTAAGTTCGCCACGCAAGCATTGGGACTCTTTGCTGGCTTTGTTATTGCACCTTACAGCATCCGTATTGCTTTTTTATTTTGGTGGTTGGCAGGCATGGTTTCTTACCGCTTTTCTTCCTTTCTTCCTTGCCTTTAGTGTGGGTGCATACTTGTTTTATGCGCAGCATAATTTTCCCGGTGTTACCTTTTCCTCCAATACAGAATGGACATACGAAAGTGCAGCGCTGGAATCTTCAAGCTTTATGGTTATGGGCCCGGTGCTCAACTGGATTACAGCAAATATTGGCTACCACCACATACATCACATTAATGCCCGCATACCATTTTATCGCTTGCCTGAGGTAATGGCAGCGATACCTGAGCTCCAGCAAGCGAAAAGAACTTCGTTATCACCGCGCGATATGAAGAAGTGCATTAAGCTGAAAGTTTGGGATCCGGAAAGGAACCAGTTAATTCCGCTTACTTTGGTAAACCGGTAGCGCTACCCTTTTAAAAAAATCATGAAAGTATTTTCCTGATTTTCATTATTTTTTTGATTTATAAAATTTATAGTCATACCTTTAGGTTATTACATTTTTTTAATTTAAACACAATGCAAGAAGGTACAGTAAAATTTTTCAATGAAACAAAAGGTTTTGGTTTCATTAAGCCGTCAAACGGTTCAGCAGACATTTTCGTTCACGTTTCTGGTCTTATAGATGAGATCCGCGAAAACGATGTTGTAACATTCGAAGTAGAAAACGGAAAAAAAGGCTTAAACGCCGTTAAGGTGAAAGTTAAATAATTTCATACATACGTTTTTTGTTCAAACACGCTCTTGTAGCGTGTTTTTTTTGCACCTGACATGTCGTTCCAATTTTTTTGACAATGCCTGCATTCTTCAGTATCTTGCAGTATGTCTCGTTCCTACGCCGATATGCCCTTACACTATGGTCAGGTACCACCCTGGCTTTATCAGCGTATGAGCAAGCTGGGAGTTGCGATCATCGAGGCTATTGTCACAGAATATGGCAAAAGCGCTGTTTTAGCCCGTCTTAGCGATCCTTTTTGGTTTCAGGCGCTTGGTTGTGTATTAGGAATGGACTGGCATTCATCCGGTATCACTACATCTGTTATGGGCGCTTTAAAGCGTTCTGTAAATCCAAGGGCAAAAGAATTGGGGATTTATATCTGCGGCGGTAAAGGAAAGTATTCGAGAGAGACACCTGCGGAACTAATAAAGATAGCTGAAGAAACAGGGCTTGATGGCGATTTGCTGGTACGCAGCAGTAAGCTATCTGCCAAGGTAGATAATACTGCCATACAGGATGGCTACCAACTATATCTACACTCTTTTATTTTGAGCAATGAGGGTGAGTGGGCAGTTGTGCAGCAAGGCATGAATGATGCGAACGGTATGGCAAGGCGTTATCATTGGCATTCCCCGTCCTTAAAGTCTTTTGTGGAAGAGCCACATACTTATATATATGGCCACAACCAAGGTTTGATATTAAATATTACGGATAAGAAAGCAGATACTACGCGTTCCGGCATATTACAGCTCACACACGAAGAACCTGCGAGTCTGTTGCCGGAAATCAGAAAGCTGTTTATGCCCGTTCATCACGATGTAAAGGCAAAGGACGTTGACCTTAAAAGATTGGGTGCAATACTGGCTGTGGCTCATGAAAAAGAAGGTCTGGATATAGAGTCCTTGTTGCTCCTGGAAGGCTTGGGCCCACGCACTTTGCAGTCATTAACGCTCGTAAGCGAAGTAATACACGGCACACCTTCACGTTTCGAAGATCCTGCTCGTTTTTCTTTTGCCCATGGCGGTAAAGACGGCCATCCCTTCCCTGTTCCCACCAAAGTATATGATGAAACCATACATACTTTAGAGATTGCAGTGAACAGGTCTAAGCTTGGTCATACCGATAAAAGCGCAGCAATAAAAAATCTTTCGAAAGCGGCGCAGTTGCTAGAGAAGGATTTTCAACCCAATAATAATTTTGAGCAGCTCATAGAGCATGAACGAAATGAATCATGGAAGTATGGCGGTAGAACTGTGATGGGCAAGGCAGTACCGCCTAAACAAAAGCCAAAGGGCTTTCAACTAAGACTATTTTAGGCTTGGCTATAAAAGAAAAAGACCGGAATATCCGGTCTTAACTTAAGGTTTTTTCAATGATTAACGTATAACTCGAACATTAACTGCGTTCATTCCTTTTCTACCTTGTTGCAATTCAAATTCAACACGGTCGTTTTCTTTCACCTGGTCTCTTAAACCGCTAACGTGAACGAATGTTTCCTGGTTTGATTCGTCATGCTTAATGAAGCCAAAACCTTTGCCTTCATTGAAGAACTTTACAGTTCCGGTTAATTTTTGTGTTTGCACTGTAAAAAAATTTAAATAAATAAAAGAGTAATACCAAAGATAGCATTTAGTTTAAAAAAACAAACACTTCAGTATTATTTTTTAGTGCTTACCAAGCTTTCTTAACATTTTTGCATGTTGCCAAAGTGCATGCATAAACGTAGGCTCCACTTTATATGGCAGGCCATGTTCTTGTGCTGCAGATTTTACTATTACAGATAGCTCTCTGTAATGCACATGACATATATAGGGGAAGAGATGATGTTCTATTTGGTTATTTAATCCGCCAATGAACCATGAAAATATTCTGCTTTTTGGCGAGAAATTTATAGTGTTTAGCAACTGATGCACAGCCCAGTTATTTTCCATTTTCCTGTCTTCGTTTGGTGCAGGAAATTCAGCATCTTCCATCACATGGGCAAGCTGAAAAATACAGGAAAGCGCAAGGCCGGCAACAAAGTGCAGTATCAGGAAGCCTAATACAACGGCCTGCCATGACATACCAGAGAAAATAATAGGAAGTACAAGTATGTAACCGAAATAAATTACTTTATAAATAGTAAGTTCAGTAAGTGCTTTACGCAGTGATATTTTTTCTTTGCGTAGCAATTCTTTTTTCTCGTAAGCGAATAGTAAACGGTAGTCTTTATAAGTTACCCATTGCAGTGTAAGCAGGCCATAAAGGAACCATGCATATATATGCTGAAAACGATGTAAAAAATAACGTTTGCTGTGTGGTGAAAAACGAAGCAGCATACCTGCATCTATATCCTCATCCAGACCTTCAATATTTGTATAGGTATGGTGCAGGATGTTATGCTGTATTCTCCAGGTTACATCATAGCCGCCTACCAGGTTCACTATATCACCAATATATTTATTTACATTTTTGTTAGTAGAGTATGAACCGTGGTTGGAGTCGTGATGTACAGAGCAGCCTATACCCACCATGCCAAGTCCCATCAGGAACCACAAAGAAAAAAACAGGAATGGACTTACAGCTGCAAGCCCTGATACTATGAAAGCATAAGGCCCGAAGAACAAAGCAATCATAGCAACGGTTTTCCATTTCATTGCTTTGTTACCGTAAGCTGTTAGATTATTCTCGCTGAAATATTTGTCGATATTTTTCTTTACTGTATCGTAAAAACCTTCACCGTTGCGTGGAGCAAATCGAACGATGTTTAACTTATTAACTGAAATTGACAACTTAAAAAAAATTTTACCAAAGATATACTTTTAATGCGGGTATTCACATTAATGTTACATTATTAACATTTCATGCTTGTTATACATTATAACAGCTATTCTTTGTTTAAAGAATAGCTGTTATTTGTTTAAAAGTAATTGAAATTAATGACCTCTTAAAGCAGCAATTTTTTTCTTCATTTCTCCTGCTTTGTCCAGCTTGCCTTGTATAGCATATATATTCTGCAAAGCTATCATGCTGGAGAGATAAGTGTTTTTATCATCATTGCTCAGCGCGCCTGCTTTTGCGTCAAAAGCATTGTAGGTATTTTCAAGATAAGGAATAGACTTGGTAAACAACGCATCTCTTTTTGCTTTCAGGTCGTCATACTTTTTCTGCTCTGCAGTAGTCAGGTCTTTCATTTGTCCGTTGTACACAGTTGCTTCGTTGAAGAACAGCGCACCAAGGTTGTAGTTGTATATCGCTTTCTGATTATTAGCAGTATTTTCAGGTGTAGCATCTATTGCTTTCTGATAAGCGGTTTCTGCTTTTGCTATATAGTCATTGTAGTTTGCCGGCTTAGCTACATCATGTCCTGCAGCATCCTTAGGGAAAGCAAGTTGTTCATAGCCATTTCCCAATATTGCTTGCAGTTCAGCGTTGTTGGGCTCCTTTGCTACTGCATCTTCCAGTTTCTTTATCAGCACATCCTGCTGGCCTGTTTTTATATAGTAGTTTATTTCTGCTATCCTTAGTGATTTGTCTTCAGGGAAAGCTCTTCTGCCTTCTTCCAGTGCTGCTATAGATTCGGCATTCTTTTTCTGCTTTTCGTATATATCAGACAAGTTCATGTATAGAACAGGTTCTTTTATATACGGACTTGTTTTTAGTTCGTTTATATAGGTTATAGCCTCATCGTAGCGGTTGCCGTAATAGGCAGCATTAGCCATTACATATTTTGCTTTTGCAGCAATAGTATCAAAAGATTTATCACTGAATCTTTTGCCACCCTGCAGATCATGTATCTCTACCACATGTTTCATTTGTTCTATTGCATCGTCAAATTTCCTTGAGTTATAATCTTCAATACCCTCGTTGAAATAGATGTACGCACAAGACAGTAGATTCGCGTTCACTTCATTCTTCTGGTAGTCAGGCTTTATTTCTATTACTTTTATCAGAGATGCAGTTGCTTCTTTATATGGTGCGCTGCTTTTGTATTTATTACTCGACTGCATTGCAAGGTAGATACCTGCTCTCACCCACCATGTTTTTGCCTCATTTTTTGTACTTGGGTCTTGTATGGCTTTTTCTATGTAATCTTTTGCTTTCAGTGTGTCGCCATCCAGCGTTAATGCTTCTTTAGCAGAAGCAACATTCTTATCCTGTGCTGTAGCGGACATAGCTGAAAAGCCTATTGCCGCAATCAGTAATATTTTTTTCATTACACTTTTTTTAGGTGATTCAGTTGTATTATGTGTTTATTAAAGAAAATCTTCCATGCAAAAGTGGAAGATTTTCTTTAAACTATCAGATTAAATTATTTATTGCTCCGGAGCAGGATTTATATCTATCACGCCCGCGCTTTCTTCACCACCTTCATCCTCCGCATCGGTAACTTCCTGTTCTTCTATACGTGCTATAGCCGCTATCTCGTCACCTTCATCCAGGTTTATTAGTTTCACGCCTTGCGTTGCTCTGCCCGCCTCACGAATGTTCTCTACACTCATGCGTATAGTAATACCCGAGCGGCAGGTAATAACCAAATCATCTTTTTCTTCTACCGCCAACAATCCTACCAGGCCTCCGGTTTTTTCAGTTATGTTTATGGTCTTTACACCCTTACCGCCACGGTTAGTGATACGGTAGCTCAGTTGATATTTCTGTTTGTTACCTTCAGCATCTTCTATCTCTACAGTATTCGACAGATCTTCTGTATTGTCGCTCTCCACCTTTTCAAGGAATGGCGTGCGTTTCCCCAATCCTTTTTCCGATACCACAAGTATGTTTTTAGATGTGCTGTTTTTAGATACACATATCATACCCACTACTTCATCGTTCTTTTCGTCCAACTCTATACCAAATACGCCTATAGCGCCGCGACCTGTAGTACGCACCTTATCTTCAGGGAAGCATATCGCCCTGCCTGATTTCACTGCCATCATTATATAGCTGTTACCATCAGTCAGCGACACATCAAGCAGCTGGTCTCCATCTTGTATGGTTATAGCATTGATACCATTTTGGCGCGGACGGCTAAAGTCTTCAAGTGAAGTTTTCTTTATTACGCCCTGTTTGGTACATAGTACTATACAGTGGTTTTCTATATATTCCTTGTCTTCCAGGTTTGGTATATCTATTATCGTACGTATTTTATCATCTGTCGGCAGCTGTATCAGGTTCTGTATCGCACGACCCTTTGCATTTTTATCGGCTTCAGGTATTTCATACACTTTCAGCCAGTAGCAGCGGCCTCTTTCTGTAAAGAAAAGTAAGGTATGGTGGGTTGATGCTACGAACAGGTGTTCTATAAAGTCTTCATCACGTGTGCGTCCCGCCATTGCGCCTCTGCCACCACGGCGTTGTGCACGATATTCAGCCTGGGAAGTGCGTTTGATATAGCCTAAGTGAGATATCGTTATTACTACATCTTCTTCTTCTATCAGGTCTTCTATGCGCATCTCATTGGCCATATAGTGTATCTCGCTTTTGCGTTCGTCACCATACTTTTTTTGCACTTCCAGTAGCTCATCTTTTATTATCTGGTAGCGCATGTCCTCATTACCCAATATCTCTTTCAGGTGGCTTATCAGCTTCATCAGCTCGGCATGCTCTTCGCGTATCTTGTCGCGTTCCATACCTGTCAGGCGTTGCAGGCGCAGTTCCAGCACCGCCTTAGCCTGTATTTCACTCATCTCAAATTGCGTGATCAGGCCACTTTTTGCTATATCCGGGTTTGCAGAGTTTCTTATCAACGATATCACTTCATCCAGGTGGTCCAGCGCTATCAGGTAGCCTTCCAGTATATGTGCGCGTTTTTCAGCTTCCCGCAGTTCATATTGAGTACGACGCACCACCACTTCATGACGGAAGATGATGAATTCAGATATCAGATCCTTCAGATTAAGGGTCTTAGGCCTGCCGCCTACCAGTGCCACATTATTGATACCGTAAGATGTCTGCAGCTCACTGTACTTATACAGTTGGTTTATTATCACCTGTGCCACAGCATCGCGGCGTATTTCCACCACTATACGCGTACCTTCTTTGTTCGATTCGTTGGCTATATGCGTTATGCCTTCTATTATCTTATTATTTACCAGATATCCTATCTTTTCTGCCAGCGCATCACGGCTTACCTGGTAAGGGACTTCTGTTATTACTATTTGTTCTCTGCCATTTTTGGTAGTTTCTACATTCACTTTACCGCGTATCACTACCCTGCCACGGCCTGTATGCATCCCCTGCTTTATACCCTCTACACCGTAAATGATACCACCAGTCGGAAAATCAGGGGCCTTCACATACTTCATCAGCTCATCTATGGTTATTTCTTTGTTGTCTATGTATGCAATACAACCATTTATTACCTCTGTCAGGTTGTGCGGCATCATATTGGTTGCCATACCTACAGCTATACCCGATGAGCCATTTATCAGCAACTGAGGCACCCGGCTTGGCAATACAGTTGGTTCCTGCAGGGAGTCATCAAAGTTTAGTGAGAAATCTACAGTTTCCTTATCAAGGTCTTCCAGCACGCTTTCTGCTATACGCTGAAGGCGCGACTCGGTATAACGCATTGCTGCCGGTCCATCACCGTCCTGGCTGCCAAAGTTACCCTGCCCGTCTATCATCATATAGCGCATGCTCCATGGCTGGGCCATACGCACCATAGCATCATATACAGAAGTATCGCCATGCGGGTGGTATTTACCCAGTACTTCCCCCACTATACGGGCACATTTCTTATGCGGCTTATTAAAAGTATTGCCCAGTTCATGCATCGCAAACAATACGCGGCGATGCACCGGCTTCAATCCATCACGAACATCCGGTAAAGCACGGCCCACTATTACCGACATCGAGTAGTCGATATAGGCCGTTTTCATCTGCTCTTCTATGTTAATTTGTAAAATCTTATTTGTTTGCTCAGAAGAATCCTGAGGCGTTAAATCCTGGTTGTTTTGATCCATATTTGGGGATTAAAAAAAGATATGCAAATATAAGGAAAAATAGCGGCATTTCAGGCCTTTATACGGGCTTATTAACAGGTGTTGATAAATATCTGATAACTTTATTTCAAGCACCTTTCTAAGGCTTTTTCAGCACTGCTACAGTTAGTCTGCTTACGCATATCAGTTTGTCTCTTTCATCCCTTATTTTTATGTCCCATACATGGGTTGTTTTGCCTATATGCAATGGCGTTGCCGACCCGGTCACTATCCCCTCCTTTTTACCTCGTATATGGTTACAATTTAGCTCTATGCCCACACATATCTGTTTTTCTACATCTATACATAACCAGGATGCCACACTACCTATTGTCTCGGCAAGTGCAGCTGATGCACCTCCATGCAACAATCCATAGGGTTGATGTGTTGCATTGTTTACAGGCATTGTTGCCTGTAGTAAATTTTCTTCAATGTGAGTGAATTGAATGTTTAATACCTCGCCCATTGTATTGTGGTTAAGAGCGTTTATTGTGCTCAGACTTAAATCATTATGTCGCCAGATTTGAGCCATGTGGTTATACTTTTATTACATTTGCGAAAAGAAGGTACCGGGGTATGATGGTAAATGTATAAAGTGCAATAATATTGTTTATTTTGGTGTTTTGCTTTAAATAACTTTTTAATAGAATTATGCGTACAATTTTGATCGCAGGTGCCGGTAAGTCATCTATTTATTTAATCCAATACCTTCTCTCAATTGCTTCGCGCAATAAATGGAAAGTAGTGGTGGCTGACGGTAATAAAGAAAATATTGAAAGTAAAATAAACGGTAATCCATTTGCTGAAGCTGCTGTAATTGACATAACTAAAAATACTGAACGTGAAGCACTTGTGAAACGTGCAGATATGGTTGTTTCCCTCATGCCTCCTCATTTACATATCTTACTAGCCAAGGATTGTTTAAAGCATAAAAAGAATCTTATTACGTCTTCCTACATCTCTCCCGAGATGAAGGAAATGGACAAAGCTGTAAAAGAAGCTGGTCTTATATTCATGTGCGAGATGGGCCTTGATCCCGGCATAGACCACATGACAGCCAGCCAGATCATACACAGCATCCAGCGTGTAGCATCAGTTATTACTTCGTTTAAATCTTATTGTGGCGGCCTTATTGCACCGGAATGTGACAATAACCCATGGCATTATAAGTTTACTTGGAATCCCAAAAATATTATCACCGCAGGTGCAGACGGTGCCAGGTATCTTTCCCACGGCAAAGAAGTGGACGTGCCTTATAGCGAGATCTTTAAGAACAATAAAAAAATCAAGGTTGATGATTTAGGCTCTTTAGCCTATTATCCCAACCGCGACTCTATGCGCTACCTGGAGCTATATGATATTCCTGAAGTTAAAACTTTCATGCGTGCCACTTTAAGGCACCCTGGTTTTTGCAAAGGCTGGGAAGCTATTGTTGCCTTAGGCCTAACTAATAATCAGGATACTTTTGATGCCGGTGGACAAACCTTAGCATCATGGTTAAAAAACAAATCCGGATATCATAATACCATTTCATTACAGGAGCATATATCCCAAAAGCTGGAGCTGCCGGCAGATAGCAAAGTCATCTCCATGCTTGAGTGGCTGGGCCTTTTTGATGAAATACCACTAAAAAAGGGCAAAACCAATTCTGCCGATCTTTTACTTGGCCTGCTCTCAGATAAATGGAAAATGCAGCCTGCGGAAAAAGACATGGTTGTAATGCAGCATGAGGTAGAATATATCCATAAAGAAAGGAAGATAAAGCTTACTAGCTCTATGGTATTGAAGGGCGAAAACAGCGATTATTCTGCAATGGCAAAGACTGTTGGTCTTCCTATGGCAATATTGGCAAAGCTACTGCTCAATAAAAAGGTCTCAGCCCCTGCTGGTGTTAATATCCCTAATATGCCATCTGTTTACAGACCTGTTTTAACCGAGCTGCACCATCACGGCATTAACTTCAAGGAAGAAGTCGAATAAGCTGTAGAAGCTAGCTTGCAGTACAATAATATAAATATTTAGTTTTCAGATGCTTGTCTTTACTTTTGCATCCTGAAATCTCTATAGTTGTTATGAATAAATGCCTGACCTTCTTACTGCTTGGTCTTTTACCTATAGCATCTCAAGCCCAATCAGCTAATACTGTGACTGCTACTCAACAGGAGCAGCCTCACTCAAAAAAGAAAGGTTCTTTTTACTTTTCCTGGGGCTACAATACTGAATGGTACACCCATAGCGATATAAAGGTGAAGCAATCAGCGCTTGGCAATGACTACACTATGGTCGATATGATAGGCCATGACCATAAAGGCTGGGATAATGGTATATTCAACAAGGCTATTAGCATTCCGCAGTATAACTATAGGTTGGGTTATTTCTTCAATGAAGAAAAAGGCTGGGCTATTGAGCTCAATTTCGATCATACTAAGTTTGTTGCACAAGAGCCGCAAAATGCGCATATAAAGGGTACTTTAGGCAACCGAAAAGTGGATACCACAGTCAATTTTCAGGAATCTAACGGCTTTTATTATTACCTGAACAATGGCGCCAACTTCTTTCTCATCAACCTTGTAAAGCGCCTGAATATTGTTCAGACTAAAGATGAAAAATTCAGGTTAGACTTTTTGGGTAAGGTAGGCGTAGGCCCGGTAGTACCGCACGTCGAAAACAGCTTTTTCGGTCATGCTAATGATCCTCACTTCCAGGTGGGCGGTTGGAATACAGGTGTAGAAGCTACTATCAAGGCTACTTTCTTTAAGATCGTGTACCTGGAGTATTGCAACAAGCTCGACTATGCACGCTATTCTAACCTTAAGATATACGAAGGCACTGCTAAGCAGGCATTTGGTACTTACGAAATGATATTAAACCTTGGTGTTATGATTCCGCGCAATTTGTGGAGGAAATAGTAGGAAAGTTTATTTCAGAAATCTTCTCATTTCTCTTTCAGCTTCGCGGTTTTTCGTTGTTTCGCGCTTGTCATGTACCTTCTTACCTCTGCCTAATCCTATGTCCAGCTTGGCAAAGCCCTTTTCATTTATGTACATACTTAGGGGTACTATGGTCAGGCCTTTCTCTTTTATTTTCTGGGCCCACTTGTTCAGCTCTTTTTTTGTTAGCAGCAGTTTACGTTCTCTTGTTGGTAAATGTCCTGCGTAGCCCGCATTTACATACTCAGCTATATGCAGGCTTTTTATCCATAGCTCACCATTGCTGAAGAAACAATAGCTGTCATTAAAGCTCACCTTACCATTGCGCACAGACTTTATTTCCGATCCCGTTAGCATTATACCTGCAGTCAGTTTATCCTCTATTGCATATTCAAATGTAGCAGGACGGTTTTTTATGTAAACGTTTTCAGCCAAAGTTTATAGAAAGAGTAATATTTACTTATCGCTTACAGCAGGCTCAGCTTTATGGTTCATAAACCAGCTTATTGTCTGCGATAATTTGTATTTAAGATTAGTGCGGTCCACTATAAAGTCCAGGAAGCCATGCTCCAGCAAAAACTCTGAACGCTGGAAGCCGGCAGGCAGGTCTTTCTTTATAGTTTCCTTTATCACGCGTGGCCCGGCAAAGCCTATCAATGCCTTCGGCTCGGCAATGTTTATATCCCCCAGCATGGCATAAGAAGCAGTTACGCCCCCGGTAGTCGGGTCTGTCATCAGCGATATATATGGAAGTTGTGCTTTAGCCAATTGGGTCAGCTTAGCCGATGTCTTTGCCATTTGCATTAGCGAAAAAGCACTTTCCATCATGCGTGCACCACCCGATTTTGAGATGATCATAAACGGCATTTTATGTGCTATAGCATAGTCTATGCCCCTGCTTATCTTTTCACCCACCACAGAGCCCATTGAGCCGCCAATGAAGTTGAAGTTCATACAGGCTATCACCAGGTTTTGTCCATTTATCTTCCCTACTCCCACGCTCATAGCATCCTTCAGATGCGTGGTTTTCTGGGCCTCCTTTAGACGGGCATTATAGGGCTTCATATCCACAAAGCCCAGGAAGTCTTTAGGAACTATATTTTCAAAAAGTAATTCGTATTTGTGGCCGTCGAAAAGGATGTCGAAATATTCAACAGCATTTATGCGGTTATGATAATTACACTTTTGGCATACGTATAGATTATCATGAAGTTCTTTTACCGTAGTAGTGGTTTTGCATTCAGGGCACTTGTGCCACAATCCATCCGGTGCTTCCTTCTTTTCCTGTGTGGTAGTTACAATGCCTTTCTTTATACGACGAAACCAGGTTGACGACATATTCAGTTAATTAGTTAACAAATCATCTCTTTTTTGCAGACGGACTGCAAAGATACAACTTGAAAATTACTCTACCACTCCACATTATTCCATACAGGTTACCCATTATAACCTTAAAATGTGGATTCAATTGCTTTGTTTGCTAACTATTAAACTGTCTGAGGTGGTGGTCAATATGTTTATAGGCCATCCGCCCTGCCTGGTCGGCAGTTAAAGGCCCGAAAAATGGATGAATAAACCCTGAGTTTTCCTGCAGGTCATGTTGCTTAATGAGTTTGATCCATTCCGCTTTTGCCGCTGTTACATCCCCATTGTCCTTTATTTTAAAAGATGGGACTGTGGGCATATTTCGTGCCGCCGGCTCATCTTTTAGCATGTTTTTCAGTGCCATTTTGCCAACTATGCGCCCGAGAAGAGATTGTTTGTATTTCCTTTTCCCCAATAGCATTTCCTCCCACATAGTACAGTGCTTCACCATCTGGTACACGTTCATCTTGCCCCATTGCGGTTTGCTATTCTCGCTAAGCGTATTAATTCTATTTATTACCTCTTCTCTTGTCCTTTTGTCAAATATTGTTTTCATATTTATTATTGTTGGTATAGTGAAAACCAATTACCGCTATCATCTTTAAATAAGGCTTCCGTACCGTAAAATTCCTTTGTTGGTGGTTTCACGAATTCAACCCCTTTACTTTTCAGTTCTTCATAAGTTGCATAAATATCTGTGCAGGAAAAGACACCGGGTCCAAATGTGCCTTTGCTAATGAGCTCCGTCATTAATTTTACAGTTTCTTCACTGAACATTCTTCCAACGGCTACAGGGAACAATGTGATTTCCAGTTCAGGCTGTTCAGGTGGCGTTACGGTTAGCCAGCGGGCATTTGCTCCCATTGGTACGTCCATTTTTACTTTAAACCCAAGTTTATTGGTATAAAAATCAAAGGCGCTATCCTGGTTTAGAACATAGACGCACATGTTTGTCATTTTACTGATCATTGCCTTTATTTTATTACTTACAATGACGTAAAGGTCAGTAATGAATGATTAAGGAACTATCTCAAAATTGCTATTTTCGCTCCATCCGTGCTGATAAGCAAAACAACCCGGAACAAACATCAACGGGGTGTTCATGATTTGCACTTTCATTTTTTGCTGCTCCTCCAGGAAGGCAGACGGCGTTACGCCCACAGTACGTTTAAACAAACTGCCAAACGAGCTTAAACTTTCAAAACCAACAGCATAGCAGGCTTCAGAGACCGTTTGGCCTGCCCTTAATAGCTGTATCGCTTTTTCAATTCTTACCGCAGTAAGGTATTGATGTGGTGTTTTGCCGTATATATTTTTAAATAAACGGATAAAATGGAATTTTGAAAAATACGCTTCATCCGCAATATTGTTAAGCTCTATATTTTCTGCATAATGACTGTCAATGAAAAGTTTGGCCTGAACAACCCGTTTATATAAATAAACCTTTGGATATTGCTCTATGGTCCTCTTCACTTGTTAATTGCTTATCGTATGTGGCTGGGATAGTTGTGAATATCTATAAAGATAGTGTACGAAAAACATTTTCATCATAGTTCTCACATAAATAACAATGACAGTTTAAAAGCAACTCTTACGGCCTATACACTATCTTCCTGCTTACTACTACACTACCCTGTGTCCGTATCTGCAGCACCAGCATGCCCGCGGCAGTACCTTGTGGTATGTATAATGTGCGTTCCTTTCCTGTTCCGCCTATACTGGTCGTTATTATCTTGCCATTAATGTCCGTCACCTTCATACTTACTTCGCTCATGCCATCCGGCAGGCGTACATTTACCACTCCATTAGTTATGGTTGGGTATACCACTATCTCATTACTGGTACTCACGTTTATAATACCGGTTGTTGTATCTGTTTCTTTTAGCTGCACTACCCAGTAGTCATTAGGTCCATAGCAGCTGTCCATATCTCCGTCTTTTGAACAGCCATTACCGGTTGTTACATATACACTGTCTGTTACCTGTAGTATTTCATATCCAGCTTCCTGACTGCTGCCACCCAGGCATTTTTGCCATAGTAGCTTGCCTTTTGCATCCGTACGCACTACCCATTCGTCACTGTACATAATGCTGCTTCTATGCAGCCCTGTTACATCGCCATCGTGAGAAGTTGTGAGGCCTGTCATTATATAACCGCCATCATAGGTTTGTATAATGTCAAATAGTTGTTCACCTCCACTACCGCCATATGTCTTTTGCCAGTTTAGAGTACCATCGGCATCCAGTTTCACCACCCAATAGTCCTCCAATCCATGGTTATAGGTTACATCACCATCAGAAGAGCGTGTTGTTCCTCCTACTATATAACCACCATCACTTGTTTGTCGTATGGAAAATGAGCCTTCCATTCTATTGCCACCCAGGCATTTTTGCCATTTCATACTACCGTGTACATCTAATTTCACTACCCATATGTCTGTGCTGTCATGATAGCCGCTTACATCTCCGTCAGCAGATTGAGTACTCCCCACCATTATATATCCGCTGTCACTTGTTTGTTGTATATAGCTGCCGGCATCCTGATTGCTGCCCCCCAGGCTTTTTTGCCAGGCTATATTGCCGCTGGCATCTAGTTTTACTACCCATGCATCAACAGTTCGGGCGGCAGTATGTATGCCACTCAGGTCGCCATCGATAGAGCCGGTTTCACCACAAAAAATGTATCCGCCATCATTGGTAGGCCTTATGCATTGTATCAGATCAAAGTTACTGCCTCCATAATTTTTTTCCCAGATTATGCTGCCGGTGGAAGATAAGTGCACCACCCAACCGTCAGCGCTGCCGTTATTATGCGCTACATCTCCATCTGTACTTTGTGTGAAGCCGGCAGCTATATACCCGCTGCCTGCCTTAATAATACTTTGTATATCATCCGCATCGGTTCCACCCAGGCATTTTTGCCATTGCAGTTTTCCCGTGGCATCTATACTTATGACCCAACCGTCAGCAGAACCATGATTGCCGGTTATCTCATCATTTGTTGATCCTGTAAAGCCGCATATAATATAGCCTCCATTTATTCCATTGCATATGCCAAGTGAATTATCATTGCCGCTCCCACCATAGTTCTTTTGCCATTCAATCACAGCGCTCTTTTGCGCTAACACATCTATCGGTATGTTCAGTTGTAGAAAAAGAAAAGAAAATACCAGCAGAACGCTATGTACTTGGGTTTTTCTCATAAACAGGTGTTTAGGTTAAAGTTCAAAAGGTTTATAAATATAATAAATTCATTGGCAAATGAAATATTCATGACTACCCTTACTTTTTAATTCCTTGTGGATATGTTTATTTGGAAACGCCTGTACTGCAATGCTAACTTGCATCATAGGGTATATTACCCTTGAAGTTCTTTGAAATCCTGTAAACCTTTTTTGATGCGCGACAAAGCATGTGTACAAACTTGCCTTATTTGCAGGGAAATATAGCTGAAAGGTATAAACCAATACGTTTATACCCATTTATACCCTCGCCCAATTCGCTAAGAACATTTACCACAAAGCCTTCCAGACAAAAATCGTCAAAACACTAATTTTTTTCGGAATTATACCTAAGCAACAAAATCAGCAAAACGCTATCCACATTTCCGTTAGTGCAGATGATAAAACTAAACACTTCCCCTCTTGAGAGGGGTGAGGGGTGTGTTAATACATAACATGGTAGCTGGGAAGGGCTATTCGCCCAAGGCTGTTTTTCCAGAAAGTAAGTAGATAACAGCCATGCGTATTGCCACCCCATTTTCTACCTGGTCCAGTATTATGGAGTTGGCACTATCTGCTACGTCGGAGTTTAGTTCTACCCCTCTGTTTATGGGGCCGGGGTGCATTATTAGAATTTCCTTTTGCAGGCTATCCAGCATGTCCTTGTTTATGCCGTAGTAAAGGGAGTATTCGCGTAGCGTGGAGAATAGCGGTTTGTGCTGGCGCTCGAGTTGAATACGCAACACATTAGCCACATCGCAGTTTTGTAAGGCTTTTTTTACGTCATATTCTACCTTTACCCCCAGGTCCTGTATATACTTAGGTATCAGCGTTGGCGGGCCAGAAACTGTCACTTCAGCGCCTAGCTTGTTCAGGCAAAAGATATTGCTAAGTGCCACGCGGCTGTGCATTATATCACCAATTATCGTTACACGCTTGCCTTTCAGGTCGCCAAGCTTTTCTCTTATAGAGTAGGCATCAAGCAGTGCCTGTGTTGGGTGTTCATTTGTGCCATCGCCTGCATTTATTATGCTTGCATCAACATGCTGTGCCAGGAACCATGGCGCACCGCTGGCAGAATGGCGCATCACTATCATGTCCACCTTCATGGCCAGTATATTGTTCACAGTATCTATCAGCGTTTCCCCTTTAGATACTGAAGAGCCTGAAGCGGAGAAATTAACCGTATCTGCGCTCAGGCGTTTTTCTGCCAGTTCAAACGAAATGCGGGTACGTGTAGAATTTTCGAAGAATAGATTTACAACAGTCGTATCGCGTAGCGCCGGCACCTTCTTTATTTGCCTTTGCAGCACTTGCTTAAAGTTATCAGCCGTCTGGAATATCTGTTCTATATCCTGTGTTTGCAGTTCTTTGATACCTAACAGATGTTTTACGGATAGCGACATGTATGTTGTTTGTTATTTTATGTATTAATCAATGAGCACTACTTCGTCTTTCTGATCTTTCTCAGCCCAGTATACTTTTACCTTTTGGGTTATTATAGTATCTACTATACGTCCGGCATAGTCTGGCTGTATAGGCAGTTCCCTGCTAAAGCGTCGGTCTATTAGCACCATCAGCTCCACTTTCTTAGGTCGCCCAAAGTCTATCAGGGCATCCATAGCGGAGCGTATGGTACGGCCGGTGTGCAGCACATCGTCTATCAGCACCACGTTCCTGTTCTCTATGCTAAAGTTGATATCGGTAAGTGAAGGTACATGTATATCGCCCTGGTGCACATCATCACGATAAAAGGTAATATCCAGCATTCCATAGTCTATGTTTTGCTGTCCGGTTATTTTCCGCACCAGTTCTGCTATACGGCCCGACATCCATATACCCCTTGGCTGGATGCCTATAATAGCTGTATCCTGAAAAGTGAGATGGTTTTCAACCAGTTGATGTGCCAGCCGCTGCAGCGTTATATCGAGTTGTTTATGATCCAGCAGGGTCTTCAAACTATGTAGATTTAGCTCAAAAATAAAAAAGCCCGCGCTTATTTACGAATTAGTTCAGGAAAAATGTTTTTCGGCAGATTTCCCGCTTGTCGGAAAGCCTTACATTCGCCCCCTGAAAAATTGTGTGTTATGCCAGTTTCTATATTGAATCGTGTTAATGATTTTTTCGAGTCCTATGCCAAAGCTTATGAGCACTTCGATACCAAGCTCATGGCCTTTTTGCATAATATACCCTGCACCCTGCTCGATGATGAGTCCACAAGCATTTACCAGGAAGCCAGTAAACTGGAGGGCTTATTTAACCAAGGAATACACTTCTACAAGCAACACGGCATAGTACATGCCCGTGCAGAAGTCTGGAATATGCATGCCCTTACAGATAAAATAACCAAAGTAAAGGTGAACTGGAAGTACTACAATGCAGAAAAGCAACCCGTTTACAACTGTGACTACCACTATATACTAAAGCTGGACAAGCACGACCAGCCTAAAATAGTACTCTCAGTATCTGTAAACGAAAAGGAAAGAATGGAGGCCTGGCTGCAACAGCAAACGAATAAATAATACCTTTATTTCATGAAGTTAATCAAAGCTTTTCAGCAAACTTTTGGCAAAATATATGGCGTTTTGGTCTTTGCTGCATTCCTCTATTTCATTGTGGTTGGTATATTCTGGTCTTATGAATCTTTTAAAGGAGGTCAGTTCAATATTGTAGCACTTATATTTACGCTGGTGTTCATTGCCCTTATGTATTTCAGGCATAGGTTGGCAACCCTTATTGTTGGTATTATCGGGCTCTTCTTCTCTATTATCAGTTTCCTGGGCGTAATTGCCTCCTATAACAAATATAAAGCGACTATTGCCGCTGCAGACCAGCATATAGGTATCATCATTACATTTTCTGTATTGAATCTTGTTATGTTCTTCCTACTCATATTCAGCTACCTGCGCGCATTCATCCAAAATCCAGATTAAATAAAAAGACCGGCTATTGACCGGTCTGTTATATTAGGTAAATATTATAGTCTTTTATTTAAAGGCATTGATACCTGTTACATCCATACCTGTTATCAGCAGGTGTATATCATGGGTGCCCTCATAGGTAACTACAGATTCAAGGTTCATCATGTGGCGCATGATGCTGAATTCGCCGGTTATGCCCATGCCGCCGAGTATCTGGCGAGCTTCGCGGGCTATCTTCAGGGCTACATCACAGCTATTGCGCTTGGCCATAGATATCTGTGCTGGCGTTGCCCGGTCTTCGTTGCGCAATACGCCAAGTCTCCAGTTAAGCAACTGGCTTTTGGTGATCTCAGTAATCATTTCTGCCAGTTTCTTCTGTGTGAGCTGGAAGCCAGCTATAGGCTTGCCAAACTGTACGCGCTGCAAAGAATAGCGAAGTGCTGTATCGTAGCAGTCCATAGCGCAACCCAGGGCGCCCCAGGCTATACCATAGCGTGCGCTGGAAAGGCAGCTTAAAGGCCCTTTCAGTCCTTTTACGCCAGGAAGTATATTTTCTTTAGGCACTTTTACATTATCAAACACCAGCTCCCCGGTAGCAGAAGCACGAAGCGACCATTTGCCATGGGTTTCAGGTGTAGAAAAACCTTCCATGCCTCTTTCTACAATTAGTCCATGAATTTCCCCTTTTTCATTCTTTGCCCACACCACAGCTATATCAGCAAAAGGTGCGTTAGAAATCCACATTTTGGAGCCATTCAGTACCACATGATCACCAGCATCAGTAAAGTTGCTAAGCATGCCAGCCGGGTCAGAACCATGGTTAGGCTCAGTAAGGCCAAAACATCCCATCATTTCGCCTGTAGCCAGCTTAGGCAGATACTTATGCTTTTGCTCTTCACTGCCAAACTTATAAATTGGGAACATAACCAACGAACCCTGTACCGATGCCGTAGAACGGATGCCAGAGTCACCTCGTTCCAGTTCCTGCATCATAATGCCATAGGTAGTATAATCAAGCCCTGCACCGCCATATTCCTGGGGAACAAATGGACCGAAGCAACCCAGCTCGCCCAGGCCCTTTATTATCTGCTTTGGGAAAGCTGCTTTTTGGGCATAATCTTCAATAATAGGGGAAATCTCTTTCTTAACATAAGCCCTTACAGTATCGCGTATTAATTTTTGTTCGTCTGTAAGCAGTTCGTCAACGAGGTAATAGTCAGGATGTTGGTATTGGTCTTTTTGCATAAATATGTTAAAATTGGCACAATTGGTGGCGCAAAGGTAGCATTTTTGACAGACACGATATATTTTTACGTGATTTCTGCCAAGGATTTCTATAAATTTTACGTCTTATATCCCTATAGTCGAAATCCATAATGCTTGAAAGACAATACAGATATAGCTTGTCCGTTTATCGAACAGTAAATACGGAAAAATATTGAAAAATCTGCTTATTTGTGGAACATGTTTTGTGGGTATATTATTTAAGGAATCATTAAGAACCTGGTTCAAACCAATTCAAAATTATTCCTGTCTAAGTTAAGTATTGTATAGTTAATTAAATTTTATTAGTTTATGAGGCAGTTAAAGATTGCCACCCAGATTACAAACCGTGATTCCCAGGCTGTAGAAAAATACCTCC
Source organism: Bacteroidota bacterium (assembly GCA_018267795.1). Lineage (GTDB taxonomy): Bacteria > Bacteroidota > Bacteroidia > Chitinophagales > Chitinophagaceae > SZAS-30. The sequence goes on from JAFDXS010000001.1 coordinate 27,035, forward strand.
AGGAAATCAGCAAGATCTCTATGATCACACCGGAAGAAGAAACCACGCTTGCCCAGAAGATACACATGGGCGATCAGCGTGCGTTGGAAAAATTGGTGAAGGCCAATCTTCGTTTCGTGGTTTCGGTGGCAAAACAGTATCAGCACCAGGGTTTATCTCTGAGTGACCTGATAAATGAAGGTAATTTAGGTCTTATCAAAGCTGCACAGCGCTTTGATGAAACCAAAGGTTTTAAATTCATCTCTTACGCTGTATGGTGGATTCGCCAGTCAATATTGCAGGCCTTGGCCGAGCAAGGTCGTCTTGTGCGCTTACCGCAGAACAAAATAGGTACCTATAATAAGGCTAACAAGGCTTTTATAGCATTTGAACAGGAAAACGAACGTGAACCATCTACTGAAGAATTGGCAGATATCCTCGATATGAGCGAAACTGAAGTGACCAATATCTTCACCAGCAATTCACGCCACACATCATTGGATGCTCCTGTGCATGAAGCTGAAGATGTAGCTATGGGTGACCTGCTTGAAGGTAGTAGCGATACAGATGATGATGTAATGAAAGATTCACTTCGTGCTGAGATCCGCCGTATCCTTAAGTCACTTAGCGTTCGTGAAGCTGAAATTTTAGCAGCTTATTTCGGACTGGAAGGCGATAACGGACCGAGCATTGAAGAAATAGGTGAAAAATACGATCTGACAAAAGAACGTATTCGCCAGATAAAAGAACGCGCTATCAAGCGTCTGCAAAAGGCACGCTACAGCAATGCGCTGAAAGTATATTTAGGTTAGTAGTATATCGCTTCCTTTAGTAAAAGATCCGCAGTTTTTATCTGCGGATCTTTTTTTATCTCTTCTGCAAGCGGAATATGATATTAGAGGTGAATTTAGTATTGTCTAGCATTTCTAACGACATATCATGCTTCTTTGCAAAATGCTCTACAAATGCCTTGCTTATAAAGTGCAGTTCATTTTGTGTCTTATTAAAGCTAAATACCTGTGTTGACAATACTTCGGTGAGCTTTGTGCCCTTGTGTCTCTCTTTAAGTTCTGTTAGCCCATCCCTTATTATTATTATGCCCTTCCCCTTCAATACAGAATAACATTTTTCGAGTAAGGCTTCCTGCTGTTGGGGCAATAAGTAATGTAATACATCACTTATTATAATACCATCACAGCCTCCCAATTCATATTGGGTAATATCGGCTTGTTCGAAACGGAGCTGTTCGTCTCTAAGAAAGTTATGCGCTGCTGTTTCTATTTTGTCTTCGTCATAATCTATGCCTGTAAAGCTTCTACCCGGCGCAGCCCAATGTAGCATATAGGACATAAAGCCATAGCCGCAGCCCAAATCATAAAAAGTACCCTCGCGAGGTATGAGCGAATGGAATTGTTCATAATAGTTTTCAGATTTAGTTTTAATCCTGCAATACCATTCTAATACTGGTCCTTTGTACAAATATGATTTAATCAACTGCTCTTTGAAATAGGATGGTGTTTCATTTTTTTCTTTAATAAGAGCATATTCATTGCGCATCCAGCGGCCTATTAATTTAGCGCGTTCGCTATAATTAGTTCCCAGAGAAACATCACCATACTTTATTCGTGGATATATATATACTGAGCAACTACCGTTCTTAAGCAGCCAGTCTTTCTTCTGCATGGTATAATGCAAACCATGAAGTATGAGTGGCACAATATCCAGCTTTAATTCCTCTGCAATAAAAAACGCCCCTTTATGAAAGCGCTTGATATTGCCATCATATGAGCGTGTGCCTTCAGGAAATACTACT
>JAFDXS010000200.1 GCA_018267795.1 Bacteroidota bacterium
ATTCCGACACACTTTAATGTCAAAGGACAGCCCGACGACTATAGCTCGAAGATGGGATTCGTTTATATCATCCTGACTGTTATAGTGTTGGTATTTGGCATTTTTTTGCTATTGCAAAATATAGATAAGATCGATCCTAAGCGTGTAGATATGCCTATATCTTCTACGTTTAATATTATTAGCATGGGCTTGGTTTTCTTTCTTACTGTCATAAATCTTTTTATGATTATGAAGAGCGCCCAGAACATAAATATCATGGACAAAGCAGAAGTTCCCTTCTTAGGATTACTCTTTGCTTTCCTAGGTAACTATATGTACAATATAAAGCCAAACTATTTTGTTGGCATTCGCATACCCTGGACATTAAATAGCGATTACAACTGGAGAAAGACACATCAGCTCGCCGGCCGTATATGGTTTGTTGGTGGTATATTATTAACCATTGTTTCTTTGTTAGTGTCCGCGATCTATGCTCATATTATTCTTAGTATTGCACTGGCAATTATGGTTATTATACCTATAGGCTACTCTTTTATGCTTTTCAAGAAAGAAAAAGACAATCCTGGCATTGCGAAAAAAGATATTGAATAAACAATAATAATCACACATAATTTTCATGAAAAAAGCAACAGTATTAGTAGCCATATTTTCATTGCTTGCACTTGCCGTAAATGCCCAAAATAAATTCATTGGTAGTTGGGAAGGAGCAATTAAAACTACCAAAACCATAAGGCTGATTTTCCATATTAAAGAAGATGCCGGGAAACTCTCTGCCACCATGGATAGCCCGGACCAGGGTGTAACAGGCATAGCCTGCAAGGCAGTGAATATAAATGGCGATAGTGTAACAATTGATATGAGCGGGATAGGCATAATGTATAAAGGCAGAATGACAACTGATACTACCATAGTAGGCGTGTGGAAGCAAGGTGGCATGGGGATACCAATAGATTTTATGAAAACTGCTAATCCTGCAGAGTTATATCGTCCGCAAACACCAAAGCCGCCATTCAATTATGTTAGTGAAGATGTAATTTACCCTAATAAGGATAAGTCTATACAATATGGCGCTACAATCACTATGCCTAAAGGCAAAGGGCCGTTTCCTGCCGTATTGCTTATCACTGGCTCAGGTCAGCAGAATAGGGATGAAGAGATATTTGGTCACAAGCCTTTTGCGGTTATTGCAGATTATCTTACCCGCAACGGATATGCAGTGCTCCGTGTAGATGATAGAGGTATGGGCCAAACTACAGGGGAACTAAAAAATGTTACTACTGCCGATTTTGCGCAGGATGCAGAAGTGAGTTTGGACTACCTGAGATCAAGAAAAGAGGTTGACAAAAAGAAAGTGGGCTTAATGGGGCACAGTGAAGGTGGTATGATAGCAGAAATGCTGGCCTCAAAAAGAAAGGATATCGATTTCATTGTATTACTCGCTGCCCCGGGAATAAATATTAAAGACATGATGAAAGATCAGGCTGGCGCTGTGCTGGCATCAAGTGGTGTAGATAGTTCCATCGTAAGTCAATACCGCAATTTATATGGCAGCATGGAAGATGCAGCGCTTGCTTCAAAAGATGCGGCTGATATGAAAGAGAAAATGACACTTGCAGTAAAAACATGGAAACTTTCTGCCTCGCAGGATGCAATAAAGACAGTAGGCATAAGCACTGCAGAAGATGAAGCAGATTATGTAAATCAGATGCAGGCTGCAGTATCAGGAGCCTGGTTTAGCTATTTCTTACGCTTCGATCCTCAGCCATATTTGCGCAGCCTTTCATGCAAGGTACTTGCCCTGAATGGTGACCGCGACATCCAGGTGCCTGCCCGCACTGATCTTGAAGGCATTCGTCAATCATTGGCGAAGAGTAAAACCAAAGTGTATGAAGTAAAAGAGTTGAAAGGATTAAATCACCTCTTTCAGCAGTGTACTGCCTGCACCGTAAAGGAATATGCTGCGCTTACAGAAACTATGTCACCCACAGCATTGCGTACAATTGGCGAATGGCTGGATGCAAATGTGAAGCCTTAATAAGGCTATAGCACTTCTTCCTCTTTCTTTTTCTCTACGGCAGTGTAGAGCTGGTAGTATGCACCCCTGTCCGCTATTAATGAGTTGTGGTTACCACGCTCAATGATCTGGCCCCTCTCCATCACAATGATCTGGTCAGCTTTGCGTATGGTAGACAGGCGGTGCGCTATTACTATAGATGTGCGGCCTTTTATCAGCGTATCTATAGCGTGCTGTATTAGCTGCTCACTCTCGCTATCTACAGATGATGTGGCCTCGTCGAGTATCAGTATAGAAGGATTATAAAGCAACGCACGCGCAAAAGACAGCAACTGCCTTTGCCCTTGGGATAAAGTATTACCGCGTTCCATTACATCAAATTGGTAGCCATTAGGCAGCGACATAATGAAATCATGTATGCCCAGCATCTTTGTTACTTCCTCCACTTTAGACAGCGGTATGTTTGTATTGCGCAGTGTTATATTGTCATATACTGTGCCTGAGAAAAGGAATACATCTTGCAGTACTATACCTATATGGCTGCGCAGGCTGTCTATATCATATTCATTCAGCTCACGTCCGTCTATTAGTATTCGTCCTGAGTCTATTTCATATAGCCTGTTCAGTATGCTTATGATAGATGTCTTGCCAGCACCTGTATGCCCCACCACCGCCATCGTCTTTCCGGGGTCAAGTTTGAACGATATTCCCTTTAATACAGGTGTACCTGGCTTATAGCTAAAGTACACATTGTCAAATTCTACAGCACCTTGTATTTGTTTTGTTTTATAGCTGCCATTATTATGCAGGTATTCTTCACTGTCCAGTACTGTGAAGATGCGTTCGCCAGCTATCATACCCATTTGCAGCACGTTAAACTTGTCTGCCATCATGCGCAGCGGACGGAACAGCAAGTTCAGGAACATGATAAATTCTATCATTACACCGGGTGTCACGCTATAATGCAGCAGGCGCGATGCACCCCACCACACCAGCAATCCCTGCGACATAGCCAATATTATTTCCACTACCGGGAAGAACACAGAATAAGCAAATATGCCTTTGATGTTTGCATTGCGGTGTTCCTTATTTATTTCTTTAAATTTTGCAGCTTCTCTTTTTTCGGCAGCAAAAGCCTGCACTATATACATGCCTGTCAAATGCTCTTGTGCAAATGCATTTAATTGGGCCACTGCATTCCTCACGCGCTGAAAAGATTTGTTTACACTTTCTTTAAAGAAGTAAGTAGCGACTATGAGCAATGGAAACGGAGCAAGGCACACAAGTGTTAATTTCCAGTCTGTAAACAGCATCACTACTATTATCGAAATAATAGTCAGCAGGTCTGCAGCTATAGAAATAATACCTTCAGAGAATACATCGTTAACAGACTCAATATCATTAATGGTGCGTGTAGTTAAGGTGCCTATGGCGGTTTTATCGTAGTAGCCTATATTTTGGTATAGTACCTTATTGAAAACCTTCTTGCGAATATCGTTCACCACAGTTTGCCCCAGCCAGTTGGTACGATAAGTAAACCAAAAACGGAAACCGCTTTCTACCAGCAGTAAGCCCAGCTGCACAATGCTTATCATTATTAGTCCATGCAGCAGATTCTTGCTTATGTATTTATCTACAGACGCCTGTATCAGGTAAGGGCGCAGCGGTGCCAGCAGTGCTAATATTATGGATAGCGCCATTGCTGTATACAGCGTAGTGCTGTATGGCTTCGAAAACGAAAAGATGCGCCTCAACAGCCGCAGGTCAAAGATTTTCTTTATGGTATTGTCTTTTGCCAAGTTTATTGTTCCTCCTTTACACTCATTAAGTAAGCCTTAATAAAGTCATCTATTTCACCATCCATCACCGGCCCCACATTGCCCACCTCATAGTTTGTTCTATGGTCTTTTATCATCTTGTAAGGATGAAAAACGTATGAGCGTATTTGTGAACCCCATTCTATTTTCTTTTTGCTGGCATTGGTAGCATTCTTCAGTTCCTCCCGTTTGCGCAGCTCTTCTTCATACAGTCGGCTCTTCAGCATTTGCATCGCCTTTTCGCGGTTTTCACCTTGTGTACGTGCCTGCTGGCATTCTACTATTATGCCGCTTGGTATGTGTTTTAGTCGCACTGCCGTTTCCACCTTATTCACATTCTGGCCCCCTTTACCACCGGAGCGGTAAAACTCCCATTCTATATCTGCAGGGTTCACAGCTACCTCTATCGTATTATCCACCAGCGGATATACAAATACGGAAGCAAAAGAAGTATGCCTACGTGCATTAGAGTCAAACGGTGATATGCGCACCAGTCTATGTACACCACTTTCAGCCTTCAGCAGGCCGTATGCAAATTCACCGTCAAATTCCAGCGTTGCCTGCTTTATACCTGCACCATCGCCGTACTGCACATCTATCTCAGATACTTTCCAGTTTTGTTTCTCGCCATACATACGGTACATGCGCAGCAGCATTTCTGCCCAGTCCTGGCTTTCAGTACCACCTGCACCTGAGTTTATTACCATCACCCCCGGCATTTCATCTTCAGGCTCGTTCAGGGTCGATTTGAATTCCAGTTCGTCTATGTCTTTCAGTGCTTTTTCATAGGCTTGGTTCACTTCTTCTTCAGTAGTTTCGCCTTCCTTCCAGAAGTCAAAGAGTACTGCAGCATCTTCTACGGTGCTGTTTACTTTTTCATAGAAGTCTGTCCAGAATTTATTGATTTTTATTTCCTTCAATATGCCCGTTGCACGCACATTGTCGTCCCAGAAGCCGGGGGAAAGAGTCAATTGTCTATCGCTTTCAGTCTTTGCTATTCTGTCTTCTATACGCAGGAAGCGGTGCAGGTGCTTTACACGCTCGCGCATTTCTTTCAGGTTTTCCTGAGTCATAATGGCTGCAAAGGTACGCCAATACACCTTAATACATTAATGCTGATTATTTATATCAGCTTGTATAAAGTCTATGGGAAAATTAAAGGAGCTACGTTAGCAGCTCCTTTGCCTAATAGAAACTGTTACTTTATTTTTTGCAGGGCCGTACTGGTACGTATGCTTTTATTTATATCAGTAACCTTTAATAGATAATTGCCCGGTGCTACATCGTCCAGCTTTATTGCCTGCTTTGGTTGCCCATTAAGGTTTTTCAATTGTTTCATAATGCGTCCGTCAGCATCATACACAGTTATCATATCGCCACGTATTAACCCATCGACCTCTACTACATCGCTAAATGGGTTAGGATATACTTTTATGTCTGTATTCTTGTTTACTGCGCTTAGGCCTGTCACTGTTTCGGCTACTATCCACAGGTTTGATGTATCCGCCTTAAAGCAACCGGC
>JAFDXS010000201.1 GCA_018267795.1 Bacteroidota bacterium
TCCTTTAAAGACGCTTCAGATTTTCCTTCTATAACCGCACCCAGCGTTCCTGCCTCATCTAAATGGGCAATAGCCAGGCGGAAATTTTGTAAAGAAGCATCCGTATAGGCAAGGTATGTTTTAGCCTCTTTATTATTTTTAATATATTCTATGCCGTCAGTAGTGAGTATCAGGGGCTTATTATTATAATATATTTTTTGTGTAAACGTCATAGCCGGCTTTTTGTAAACTTATCGAATTGGCGTAGGTTTGAGCGTTATGAGCACACAAAAACATTTTGCCGAAAAACTACTGCAAATTAAGGCTTTACAAATCAACCTGCAAAAGCCATATACCTGGGCTTCAGGATGGCATTCTCCTGTATATTGTGATAACCGTAAAGTATTATCATACCCATACGTAAGGGATTTTGTAAAAAGCGAGTTAGCAAATATGGTGCTGGAACATTATCCTGATGCTGAAGTAATAGCGGGGGTTGCTACAGCAGGTATAGCACATGGTGTAATGGCTGCCGATTTGCTAAAGCTTCCCTTTATATATGTTCGGTCAAAACCTAAAGAACATGGCATGGGTAACCAGATAGAAGGGGTACTGCAGGAAGGACAAAAAGTAGTGGTGATAGAAGATCTTATATCTACTGGCAAGAGCAGCCTGCAGGTAGTAGACGCCCTACGCGAAAATGGTGCAGAAGTACTAGGCATGTGCGGATTGTTTACATACGGCTTCCCGGTAGCTGACAGAGCATTTGAAGAGGCAGCAGTATCGCTGCATACCATAAGTAATTATAAAGCGCTGATGGAAGTAGCAGAAGAACAAAAACTGATACAAAGCGAGCAAAAGGAAGTGCTGGAGCAATGGCGCATAGACCCAGGCAACTGGGGCAAATAGGCTTATCTTAAATTAATAAATGACCCATTAGGGTATTATGGCCTGGCTTAGGTTAATAAGGTGGAAGAACCTGCTGATAATTTTCCTTACCCAGCTATTAGCATGGGTATGTGTGCTGTTGCCAATGAAGCAATACACACACATGCCTATGCTACTAAATGGCATGAATTTCTTTTTATTGTCCACAGCCACGGTGCTCATTGCAGCTGCAGGTTATATCATTAATGATTACTTTGACATTAAAATAGATGTGATCAATAAGCCGGACAAGGTAATACTTGAAAAAGTAATACCCCGTAAGATGGCCATTATAGCGCATACAGTGCTGAATGTAATAGCATTGTTTTTTGCCTTCATAGTGGCACGCAGAGCGCACCATTATGAATGGATGGTATTACAACTTTGCTGCACAGTATTGCTTTGGTTTTATTCTACTCACTTCAAGCGGCAATTTATTAGTGGCAATGTAGTTGTGGCTTTGCTCACATCGCTTACTATAGTAGTGTTAATGCTATACGAGCCTGCCATACATTACTACATAACGCAATCATACTTTATTCAGACATCAGCAGGACTTGCGCCTAACCCCGTATGGGTGCTAGGCATCTATGCATACTTTGCCTTTATGCTTACGTGGATGCGCGAAATAGCAAAGGACATGGAAGACTTTAAAGGCGACGCTGAGGAAGGCTGTGTGACAATGCCCATAAAATGGGGGCTGTTGCGCTCCGCAAGGTTTTGTCAATTGCTTGGTGCATTAGTGATACTCCCTTTGCTTATTGCAGGTGTAAAACTTTGCATGGCGGCCTGGTGGCCATTGGGCATATATACCATTGCTGCTCTTGCGGTGCCTATAACAGCCTGGATATTATTTTTGCCAACAGGGGCAACAAAACAACATTATCATTTGGCCAGCCGCTATATAAAAATCATTATGCTGCTGGGCATTTTTTCTTTAGTCATTTATTACATACAGGTACATGCGTAAACTAATACTTGCTTCACAATCCCCCCGCAGAAAGCAACTGATGGAAGCTGCAGAGCTTGCTTTTGAAATCATCATAGCCGATGTAGATGAGACCAATCCTGAAGGTATGCCGGGTGAAGAAGTGCCTGAGTTCCTGGCGAAGAAGAAAGCTGCTGCGATACAGCACATGGTAAGTGATGCAATAGTAATAGCCGCAGATACTGTTGTACTCCTCGACCACCATATATTGGGCAAACCAAGAGATGCTGCACATGCCAAAGAAACGCTTCAGCAACTGTCCGGAAGGACACATCACGTAGTAACAGGTGTGTGTATACAAAGCAGCCTGAAGCAAATAAGCTTTTCTATAACTACCGCAGTACACTTTCGCAAGCTTACGACAGAGGAAATCCATCATTATGTAGATAACTATAAACCTTTTGACAAGGCCGGTGCTTATGCTATACAGGAATGGATAGGGATGATAGGTATTGAGCGTATCGACGGTGACTATTATAATGTGATGGGCTTACCTATTGGGGAGGTTGTATTGAATTTGCGCAATGAGTTTGGTTTAGACATTTAGCAATGATGTAATTCTGCAAGTCGCCTTGCAACTTCACTGCCAAGGGCTACCCCCATGCCGCCCATTCGGAAGGCACCATAGATGCGCTGTGAGAAGGCCTTTACTACAGGATATTTGTTTTCTCCAAAGGCCATAATGCCTGCCCAACGCTGAGCTATTGTAAATTCTGTATCCGGCAGTATTATTTCTTTTAGCTTTTGCTCCAGGTCTGATTGTATTCTTTCGTTTAGATCGAATGAATGTGTAGCTTCTGCTTTAAAGTCAAGGTTGCGGCCACCACCTAATAATACTCTTCCATCTATTTCGCGGAAATAGTAGTAGCCTTTATCAAAATGATAAACACCTTTGAACTTTAATCCATTAATAGGATCAGTGATGAGTATCTGGCCACGGCCCGGTGTTACATCTACTTCCGGTAATAACTTCTTAGTAAATGCATTGGTACAAATGCTTAAAGTATCGCAAGTCAATGGCCATATTTCATTGCGGAAGGGGTCTTTCACTTCCACATTTACTTTGTGACCTACTTCTTCAAAGCGTACAACTTCAGCACCTGTTTTTACCTCTACGCCACAGTGCATGGCATAGGCCATGAGTGCCTTCATCATCATTCCACTATTCAGTTCCCCTTCACAAATATTCTCTATCAGTGCCTCTGTGTAAGATGGAGAAAAGCCGTACTCTACTATCTTATGGTTGGCAAGTTTAAATGCCTTTTGCGCCATGACCGGGTGCAATAGCTCATTGAGATAATCAATCTTATTTAAGGCCTCAATTTCGGCTTCGCTAATCAATTCATAGCTGCCATTTGCTGCATAGCCGATCTTTTCGTCGCCCAGGCGCTTCCTCAATAGCCTTAGTCCTAGTTCCCGCCACTCATATAGCATTACTACTTCATCTTCATTCATGTGCTGTAGGTCGTCCAGCAGTTCCGTGACGCTGCCCATGCATGCGAAACCAGCATTGCGGGTACTGGCGCCTGTGGGTAATAGGCCTCGTTCCAATACAAGCACACTTGCTTTAGGATATTTCTCTTTTAACTCTATGGCCGTGCTGAGACCTACGATACCTGCACCTATTACAATATGTTGATAATCAGCAAAACTTTGTTGTTCCCAATAGCTAAACATAGCGTTAAAATTATTTTGATCCAGTTACTTTTTAATATCCGACGGCACAGTCTTTATGCAATATAAAATGAGAAGCGCCCTAATTGTTTAACCTAAAAATTACAACTTTTATGGATAACCTGATTATTATGGATGATAAGGCTAAAAGGAACTATGGTATCCTTGCCTTACTGCCAAACCTTGCATGGGGAATTACGCTAGTATATTACCTTATAACTATGTCCCCGATCTTTCCTCCTAAAGCGATGCCAGATGGTATTGCCATGGCAACAGTGACGGCCCAGCATTATGATACACTGTTATTATTTGGTATTTGCTCTGCCATTATTTCTGCAATAGTTTTGATTGTATATATAGTGCATATAGCAAGATTAAGAACACTCAACTCATCTGTAAAGGCAATGTGGATATTGGTAATAGCTGCCATAATGCCATTTGGATTATTGATCTTTTGGTTTTTACATATCAGACATGAATCTGTACAGACGCCGATACATCCAGATATAGCTTAAAGATATTGCCCATTATACAAACTAAAAGTCCTCTTGTGCGAGAGGACTTTTTTTATTGACATCTAGTGAGATTATTAAACAAGCATTGTAACCGGATTTTCAAGGTGGGCTTTAAGTGTCTGCATGAAGCGGGCACCTACTGCTCCATCTACTACCCTATGGTCGCAGCTAAGCGTGAGCTTGAGTAACTGGCGTACTACAACTTCACCATTTTCTACCACCGGGGTTGCTGCGATTTTGCCTACTGCAAGGATACATGCATCAGGTGGATTGATGATGGCTGTGAATTCATCTATATCCATCATACCGAGATTAGAGATAGTGAATGTATTGCCTGTGAACTCCTGCGGCTGTATCTTTTTGTTTCGCGCTTTGTCTATTAATGTACCTGCTTCTTCAGCTATCTGGGAGAGTGATTTCTGATCCGCGAATTTTATTACCGGAACAATTAAACCATCTTCTACCGCTACTGCAGTGCCTACGTGAATATGCTGATTCTGACGGATGAAATCACCCATCCATGAGCTATTCACTTCGGGATGTTTGCGCAGTGACATAGCGCAAGCTTTGATGATAAGATCATTGAATGAAACCTTAACCGGAGATACCTCATTAATTGCTTTGCGAGCTTCTATGGCTTTGTCCATAGTTATCGTCATGCGGAGGTAGAAATGCGGTGCAGAGAACTTGCTTTCGGCAAGACGCTTAGCAATGATAGTACGCATTTGTGAGTTAGGAATATCCTTGTGACCTTCCTGACCCAATACTGCGGGAGCTACCTGTGCAGCACGTTGTGGCTGCTGTTGCTGGCCCTGCTGTGGGGCGGCCTGCTGTACAGATGGTTTAAAGCTATCCACATCACGCTTGATGATGCGACCGTTATCACCGGAGCCATGCACTTGTTTTATATCTATGCCTTTCTCTTCTGCCAGTTTCTTGGCAAGCGGAGAAGCTTTTAACCTGTCATCACCATTTTCATGTTGAGCAGTCTGCTGTGGTGCTTGCTGCGGAGCGGTATTCTTTTGAGCTTCCGGCGCAGGCTGCGGAGTAGCCGATGCCTGTGGCGTTGGCGTAGCTGTAGGTGCCTGACCACCTGTAGTTTCAGCTTTAGCGCCTCCTTTAGAAGCTTCAGCCTGCAGGTAAGGATTAATATCGGTACCTGCTTTACCCACTATAGCAATAATACCATCTATAGGAGCTGCTTCACCTTCCTTCACACCAATATATAACAGTGTACCATC
>JAFDXS010000202.1 GCA_018267795.1 Bacteroidota bacterium
TTAACAGATGGCACTACGTTTGACAGCTCTGAAGGTCGTGAGCCACTGGAATTTTCTGTAGGTAGCGGACAGGTAATAAAAGGCTTCGATGATGCACTGGTAGATATGAAAGTTGGAGAAAAGAAGACAGTAAATATTCCTGTTGACCAGGCATATGGCGTGCATAATGATGATATGATGATGGAATACCCATTGTCAGAATTTCCACCAGACATGCACCCTGCTGTAGGCATGGAACTGCATATGAGCGACAACCAGGGAAATGTATTCCCAGTGGTAATAGCTGAAGTACTTGAAAATTCTGTAGTACTTGATGCAAACCATCCCCTTGCAGGCCAGGACCTGGTATTTGAAATTGAATTGGTTTCAATAGCATAAACATTTTATATCTTTTGAAAAATGCCGTTCGCATAGCGTTCGGCATTTTTTTTATTTTAACCTCTTTTTAAGGGAGCTAATTATTACATTTGTTTATTCGCAACTCAAACTCATGCATTTATTGTCTATTCTGTTATTGCAGGTTGATACTGCTTTGAAGGCAGCAGCAACTGCTACTAATGTGCCAGCTGAAAAAATTTCTCTGTGGTCGCTGCTTAAGGAAGGTGGTGTACTCATGATACCACTCTTGTTATGTTCTATAATATTGGTATATGTATTTGTGGAACGCCTGATGGTAATAAAGAAAGCTGGCGTTATAGATCCTAATTTCATGTTGCACATCAGGGAAAATGTGAGCAATGGCAATCTCACCAGTGCCAAGGCGCTTTGCCGTAATACAGATAGCCCTATAGCCCGAATGATAGAAAAAGGCCTTAGCCGTGTAGGCAAGCCAATAGATAATATAGAGAAATCAATGGAAAATGCCGGGAAACTGGAGGTGTATAAACTAGAGAAAAATACATCTATCCTATCTACTTTGGCAGGTATAGCACCCATGTTTGGCTTCTTAGGTACTATTGCAGGTATGATTATCTTGTTCTTTAATGTACAGCACCAGGGCTTTTCACTGGAAACTATTGCCGGTGGTATCTATACTAAAATGGTTACCTCTGCGGTAGGTCTTATTATTGGGTTACTGGCCTATGTAGCTTACATGTATCTCAATGCACAGATAAACAAGAATGTGAACCGTATGGAAGCGGCATCTGTAGAATTTTTAGATATCCTGCAGGAACCTGCGCAAACCAAGTAAGGTATAATGAATATCAGGAAGCATTTACGCGAGTCTCCGCAGGCACATACTTCAGCGCTTAATGACATACTTTTCATTTTGCTGCTTTTCTTTTTGATCATTTCTACATTGGCTAACCCCAATGTTGTAAAGCTCTCCATACCCAAGGCGAAAAGTGATACGAAGGCGAAGCAGACAGTTGTAATATCCATAGATAGCAAACAACACTTTTATGTTGGTACTACCCTTATACCGGTTGATTCATTGCAGTCCAGTATTTCGAGAGCTGTAGCAAAATCGCAGGATGCAGAGCCTACAGTAGTAATAAACGCTGACAAACAAGCAACGGCTGATGATATAGTAGCGGTAATGCGTGCAGCACATGCACTGAACCTGCGTACGGTACTAGCTGTGGATAAAGAAGGTAAATAAGATTTACTTTCCCTTTATTTTTGCCTGAAATACTTTTAGTATCAGTAATCTCGCGTCCATATTAGATTCTCCTATAGAATATCTGAAAGGTGTTGGTCCCCAACGTGGCGAGCTGTTGCGCAAGGAACTGCAGATAGGTACTTTTGAAGATTTGCTATATCATTATCCCTACAGGTATTTTGACAGGAAACAAATCACAAAGATTGCAACTATTAGCCCTACTGCAGAATATGTGCAGCTTGCAGGTACGTTGGTTAATATTTTTGAAGAAGGTGAGGGAAGAAAAAGAAGATTGGTTGCCACCCTCTATGATGATACAGGGCGCATAGAGCTTATCTGGTTCCAGGGAGCGCAATGGATGAAGAAGTCCCTGAAAGAAAACGAGCGTTATATAGTTTTTGGCAAGGTATCATTCTTCAACGGTATACCTAATATTGCTCACCCCGAAATAGAACTGCTAAATGCAGAAACTACTGCGGGTGGTATGCAGCCGGTGTACCCTACTACAGAAAAACTAAAAACGAGAGGCATTACCAATCGCTCATTCGCTAAGATCACACAAAGTTTATTCGAGAAAATAAAACAGGGCGATATACCTGAAGTTCTGCCATCAAATATTATTACCCAATACAAACTCTGCAGCAGATACGCCGCAATAAAGTGGATACATTTTCCTGATAGCGAAGAGCATATGCAAGCGGCTCGTTATCGGCTAAAATGGGAAGAGCTGTTTGCCTCCCAACTAATGATAGCCCGGTTAAGATTGCAGCACACCATTCAGCGCGGCTGGAAATTTGACAAAGTAGGCGACAACTTTAATGACTTTTATCATAACCATCTCCCATTTCAGCTCACTAATGCACAGAAGCGGGTACTAAAAGAGATACGGGTAGATACCGCAACAGGTAAGCAAATGAATCGCCTGGTGCAAGGTGATGTAGGCAGCGGTAAAACCATTATTGCTGTAATGTCTATGTTGCTGGCCATGGATAACGGGCACCAGGCATGCATGATGGCGCCCACTGAAATACTTTCCCAACAACACTACCAGGGTGTGAAAAGACTATTAGATAAAATGGGCATTCCCGTTGCTTTATTAACCGGTAGTGTAAAGGGGAAGGAGCGCAAAGAAATACTAAAAGGACTTGCTGATGGCAGTATTCCCATTGCTGTAGGTACTCATGCATTAATAGAAGAAAGCGTTCAGTTTAAAAATCTTGGTCTTGCTGTTATCGACGAGCAGCATCGTTTCGGCGTAGGTCAGCGGGCGCGCTTGTGGGCTAAGAATGAAATAGCTCCACATGTGCTCGTTATGACTGCAACTCCTATTCCACGTACTCTGGCTATGACTCTGTATGGAGATCTTGACATATCCGTAATTGATGAATTACCCCCTGGCAGACAGGAAATAAAGACAGTACACCGTATAGACATGGGGCGTGCAGGCGTTATGGAGTTCATGCGCAAGGAAATAGATAAAGGAAGGCAGGCCTACATAGTGTATCCGCTCATTGAAGAGTCTGAAAAGATGGATTATGAGAGCTTAATGGCTGGTTTTGAACAAGTAAAGGTCTGGTTCCCGGTAGATAAATATAATATAGCAATGGTACACGGGCGCCAGGAGGCTGCACTCAGGGAACGCAACATGAAACGCTTTGCAAGTGGTGATGCACAAATATTGGTCGCTACTACCGTAATAGAAGTAGGTGTGGATGTTCCCAATGCCAGCGTAATGCTAATAGAAAGCGCAGAACGTTTTGGCTTGTCGCAATTGCACCAGCTAAGGGGGCGTGTAGGCCGCGGTGCTGAGCAATCTTATTGTATCCTGCTCACAGGCAATAAATTATCCAAAGAAAGTGAGCAGCGTATAAAGATAATGACCTCAACCTCAAATGGTTTTATCATTGCCGAGCAAGACCTTGCTATGCGTGGTCCGGGTGACCTTTATGGCACTAAGCAAAGTGGAGTACTTAAATTTAAACTGGCAGATATAGTGCAGGACACTGCAATATTAGAACAAACAAGAATAGCCGCACAACAGCTGGTATCAGAAGATCCCGGCCTTACTATGCCCCAGCATCAGGCGTTGAAAAACATACTGTTACAGCAGGCCCACCAATCTCAATGGAGTAAAATCAGCTAGGCTTTGTCCATTTTTAAGCTACTTATTTGTTATGGCATTGTTTTTACCTATAAGTCTATAGTTATTTTTCGAAAGAAAATTAATTAAACGTTTGTTTAAAATTAAACAATCGTTTAACTTTGCGGCGCGAAGAGGCTATAGAATATGGAATACAACGAAAAACAGGTGCAGATTATAGAAACAGCAGAACAGCTGTTTGCCACCAATGGCTTTGAGGGCACCTCTGTGAGGGATATTGCGCAGAATGCAGGCGTAAACATAGCGATGATATCCTATTATTTCGGCTCGAAAGAGAAATTGATGGAGGCGATTTTTGTTTATCGTATAGGTTATACACGCCTGAAGATTGAGAGCATGCTGAAGGATACAGTGCTTTCGCCTACTCAGAAAATTGAAAAGATAGTAGATAGCTATATCGAAAAAATGATGGGAAATCAATGCTTTTACAGGCTTATGGCGCAAGAACAGCATGTGCGTGAAATGCAGAACATCAGCGAACTGGTTTTTCAAAGTAAGTTTTTGAATACCGAAATGGTGAGAAAAATAGTGCAAGAAGGACAGAAAAATGGCGAGTTTAAGAAGAACATAGATGTAGTAATGCTCATGGCAACCATGATAGGCACTGCCAATCATTTTATTATGCAGCAAAATTATTATAGAAGATTAAATAACATGCTGGATATGTCGGAAGAAGACTTCCAAAAGCATGTGAAACGAAAACTAGGCAATCACTTAAAAAACTTATTTAAAGCAACACTGACTCATGAAGCATAATATATATAGTAAAACCGGCGTAATAGCAGTAGGGTTGTTTTTAGCGGCAAATCTGCAGGCTTCAGCACAGGAAACAAAAAACCTGACTTTGGATGAAGCTATACAGTTAAGCTTACAAAACAGCAAGCAACTAAAACTAAGCCGTGCAAAAATCGATGATGCAACAGCATCGCTTCGCGAAGCACGCGAAAATCGTCTGCCAGACCTTAAAGCGTCCGGCTCTTATTTAAGAATAAACAATCCTAATGTTGATCTGAAGGTTAAATTAGGCAGTAGCAGTAACTCCGGTTCAGGAAGCGGGTCCGGTTCTGAATCGCAGTCAACTGTAAAAGTTGATCAGGCAGCTTATGCTATTGTAAACGCTTCCCTGCCCCTGTTTTCAGGCCTGCGTATTCACTACGGCATTGAATCTGCTAAATACTTGTCTGAAGCGGCAAGGCTGGATGCAGACGCTGACCGTGAGGCTGTAATACAAAATACTATAGCGGCTTACAGCAATATTTATAAGGCAAAGAAACAGGTGGACCTTGTAAATGAAAATCTGAACCAGGCAAAGCAACGTGTCACAGATTTTAGCAACCTGGAAAAGAATGGCATCATTGCCCGCAATGATCTTTTAAAGACACAGCTTCAGCAATCTAATGTGGAACTTACGCTGCTTGATGCTGAGAATGACTATAAGATGGCGAGCATAAACATGGACTTAATGCTGGGCTTGCCTGAAAATACGGAGATAGTACCGGACAGTAATTCTTTCCAGCAATCTGCGGATACAAGAAATGTCGCTGATTGGGAGCAGGCA
>JAFDXS010000203.1 GCA_018267795.1 Bacteroidota bacterium
AAGCCTACTTTGCCATGGGGCACTACTTCGGCCAGGCCGCCAACGTTGGTAACTACCATTGGCTTTTCAAAACTATAGGCTATCTGCGTGATGCCGCTTTGGGTGGCGTGCTTGTAGGGCTGCACTACCAGATCTGCCGCGCTGAAGTAATAACGGACCTCGCTATTGGGTATGAAGTCTGTAAAGAGATGTACGGTGCTTTGCAGGTTGCGCTGTGCAATGATCTGATCGTAAACGGATGAGTCGTCGTAATGCTCGCCAGCTACTATCAGCTCTATGCCTGCTTGCCTGATACGTTCATCAGCCATTGCTTCGAGCAGCAAATCCAGCCCTTTGTATTTTCTTATAAAGCCGAAGAAGAGCAGGTGTTTTTTGCTGCTATCCAACTTTAGTTTTTGGCAGGCTTCTTCCTTGCTTACAGTGCTGCCATAGCTATCGTAAATAGGGTGCGGTGAGAAGCGTGCGGGTTTGGTTGTAAATGTATGCACATCCTTGAGCACATCTTTGCTCATGGTGATAAATGCATCTACAGCCTTGATGAAATACTTGGTAAACTCTTTATCGCCGGGACGCTTTTCGTGTGGTATAATGTTATCGACAATGCAGAGTACACGCGTGTTCTTATTCTTAGCACGGCGCAGTATGGTGCCAAATGCCGGACCCATGAAGGGCAGCCAATACTTGACTATGATGAGGTCTAATTTAGCCTTGCGCATTTCTGCGGCTACCTTAAACCAGTTGAGCGGATTGATGGAATTGACAATGGTGCGGATTTTAATGCCGGCAGGTGCGGGCTCATCGGTGTACTGGGTCTTGCCGGGAAAGAGGAAAGAAGGATACTGCAAGGAGAAGGAATATATAGTAACCTCATGCCCCATGTGCTGTAATTCTTCTGCCAGTCTTTCGTTGAAGGCTGCGAGTCCGCCACGGAGGGGATGTGCAGAGCCCAGTATCGCTATTTTCATCTGAACAGTGATTTAAAATCGTCCTGTGTTTTTGTATAGTCCTCAGGTATGCCGATGTCTATGAAATAAGCATTGCTGGTGTAGCCGAAAAATTGTTGCTCGTGCACGAAGGCTTCGAGATAGTCTTTTTCGAAAGAAAATTTTTCGGGCAAATGCTTATTGAAAAATGATTGTTTGTTGATGACGTAAACACCGCCGTTAATAAGTCCTGTTTCGCGTGCTTTCTTTTCTTCGAAAGAAGTAATACAATCGTTAAGGCCAGTATGCACAATGCCGTAGCGATCGATATTTTGCATCTCTTTTAGTGCAAGCGTGGTGGCTGAATTGTGCGCTGTGTGAAAGGCGCAAAGCTCATTGAGCGGCACATCGAAAAAAGTATCGCCATTGAGGACGGTGACATTTTCATTTACTGCTTCCTTCATAGCCAGCTGTATGCCGCCGCCTGTGCCAAGCGGTATGTCTTCTATCACATACTTAACAGAAAAAGAGGGCTGCTGTGTGGCGAGCCAGTCGGTGACTACCTCGTGCCTGTAGCCGAGCGAGAGAATAACACTGGTGCAATGCTGACGCTCGAGGTAATCGAATATATAGTAAAGAAAAGGACGATCGTTAACAGGGGCCATGCACTTTGGGTAGTCGCCAATACTGCTGCGCAACCTTGTGCCTAAACCGCCTGCTAAAACAATACATTCCATTTTAATTAAAAATTCAAAAGTAAAAATTCAAAAAAATATTAGATGCTCCAGGTGGAGAGGCCGCCTTCTGTGAACTGGTAGTTGCGGAAATCGCCACCGAACCTGCTGAGTGCTTGCTTTACGCTGTAGTTGGTATTGGCAGGGCAATAGAACATCATGAAGCCACCACCGCCCGCGCCGGTGATCTTGCCACCTGTAGCGCCGGCCTTTAGTGCTGTCTCGTATATCTCGTCCATTAGCGGATTGGATATGCCCTGTGCCATTTGTTTTTTGTAACGGAAACCATAATCGAGTATAGCACCTATGTCGTGTATCTTACCTTTCAGCAGCGCTTCCTTCATCATACGTGCCTGCTCCTTCAGTTGGTGCATGGCTTCTATAGAGTTTTGATTCTTATCTGTAACATTTTTGCTTTGCGCCTCGATGATGGTAGAAGAAAGACGACTGGTGGCGGTGAAGTAGAGCAAGAGATTATTGCCAAGCTCGTACATGTAGCGGTCTTTGATGCGGAGCGGATTTACAATAACAGTATCGTTGCCGTAAAACTCCATAAGATTGACGCCGCCGAAAGTGGCTGCATACTGGTCTTGCTTGCCACCTGCCATTGCCAGCTCTATACGCTCTACCTGGTAGGCCATGTGTGCAATATCGTATTCGCCCAGGGGCAACTTCAGCCATTCGGCAAAGGCACCCAGTATAGCAACAGTAAGTGTAGATGAAGTACCGAGGCCTGAACCTGCGGGTGCATCTACATAAGTAGTGATCTTAAAGCCAGAGGGTACATTGCCATATTCCCTTACTATGCGGTTGTACACACCAGAGGCAAGATCGAGCTGGCCGTCGATAGGTAAAGCATCTGTTTTGGGGTAGCTTACTTTTTCGTTGCGGTCTATGGCTTCTATAATAATCGTAGGTTCGTCCAGGGGCTCGATAGAGGCATAGGCATAGAGGGATATAGTAGCATTGAGCACGGTGCCGCCATATAGGTCGCAATAGGGGCTAACATCGGTGCCACCACCTGCCAGGCCTATGCGTAATGGGGCTTTACTGCGGTAAATCATTCGTTATTATTTGAA
Organism: Bacteroidota bacterium; assembly: GCA_018267795.1. Classification (GTDB taxonomy): domain Bacteria; phylum Bacteroidota; class Bacteroidia; order Chitinophagales; family Chitinophagaceae; genus SZAS-30. The sequence continues at coordinate 2,737 of JAFDXS010000203.1, forward strand.
AATGCTAAAATAGTGATTAATGTGGTTAATGCGACGGTATAGTCAATGCGGCAATGTGATTTCAAATGGTTCGTAATTAGCCAGATGTTTGGGCTAATTGTTATTTACGCTTTGCTGTTTCTTTTCTGCGAGGGAGGATAGCAGGGTAAAGAATAATACACCAAGGAGGCCACCAATGCCGTCGGCTATGGCATCCATAATGTCCTTATCGCGGCCAAGGGAGGTGAAATAGCCTTGCAGGCACTCAATGAGCCAGCCGAGGGCAATACTGATAATGAAGATGAGTGCCAGGTGGCCAAACTTCCTTTTAGGGAAGCCGCATAGCCATAGGAAAGTGAAAGTGCCAAAGAGCACAAAATGAGTCCATTTGTCTATGAAGGGCACATTTACCTCAGGCAAGTCGTTGCCGGGCATGAGGCATAGAATGAAAATGAGCAAGGTCCACAGCGTAGCCAGGAACCTTGCTCTATTTTTATAAGGAGAATTATTTAGGAATATGCGATACATTATTCGCCTATCAACTGCTTGTACGCATTTACGTCCATCAGGTCGTTTGCATCGGCAGCATTGTCAATAGTCATTTTCACCATCCAGCCTTTACCATAAGGGTCAGAGTTTACATACTCAGGGTTGCCTTCCAGCTCAGGATTCACTTCCGTGATAGTGCCGCTAACAGGCAGATAAAGATCAGAAACAGTTTTTACAGCCTCTACAGTACCAAATATTTCGTGCGCGCTTATTGCCTTGCCCTTTGCGTTGATATCAACAAACACGATATCACCCAGCTCATGCTGTGCGAAATCTGTAATACCGATGGTAGCTGTATTGCCTTCAATTTTGATCCATTCGTGATCTTTGGTGTATTTCAGTGTTTCAGGAAACTGCATAAAATAGAAATTTGGCCGTAAATGTAGCAGAAATAATGGTAAAATGTAATGACAACCCAACCAAAGGGCAACAAAAATGTGTCGATAGTATAGACATAACCATTAATTAATTTTTACTATAAAACGCCGTCAATATGAATTTTATCTTATTTGTTTCCTTCAGCGCAGTAGTATTGTTCCCACTGGTACGGCGCTATGCTTATCCCCTTGAGCTGTCCCTAACCATGAAAAAATGGTAGCAAAGGGCAGATAGCGTACATAATTTCGGTAATTTGCCATACCCATGCGCTGCATGGGGTGCAGGAAATTTGATTTATACAAGAGCATATAAAAAGCAGCATGAAAACCTTTTTCAAATATAGTATAGCCCTATTATTCATACTGGCAGGCAGATCATCGGAGGCGCAGGTATTGCTCACGGAGAGCTTTGACGGGTCAACATTGCCTACAGGATGGCTCAACAGCACTTATACATCACCTTCCACCGGCTGCCACTCATCTTACGGCTGCGCCTGGTACAGGGAGCCGGGTGGTACAGGCATACCGGCAGCAGCTACCCACAGCGGCGCGGGATATGCATTTTATAATAGTCATGGTATAGAAAACGGTGGCACTGCAGAGCTTACCTCGCCGTCGCTTGATTTCTCGGTATATAGCGTAGGTTATAACCAGGTATCATTCTGGATGTATAGAGATAGCTCGGGCGGTGTGTATCACGATTCGGTAACTGTGTACATAAACACCAGCACTACGGCTGTAGGCGCCACCCGGCTGGGCAGCGCAAACAGAGCTATTGGTCTTGCGCCGATAGAAACATCCCCGGGATGGTATAAATATACATTCATCATACCATCATCATTCAGCGGCAGCGTGAACTATATAATATTTAAAGCGTTCTCTGACTATGGTACTGACATGCATATAGATGATGTGGAGGTGGACCATTACTCGCCATGTACAGGTACGCCCTCTATTACCAGTGTGTCGCCGGCAGGGCCTATAAATACCTGCCCGCCGTCTTATGTGACACTAACAGGTACCTTGCCACTGGCCACAGGCTATGCTTACCAATGGCAGAAGTCAACCGACTCGGGCGCAAGCTGGAGCAATATAATAAATGATACCAATGCGAGCGCCACAGTATATGTACTGAGCGATGCGGCATACAGGCTAAAAGTGAAATGCGTGAACAGCGGACTGAGCGACTCCAGCAGCCCGGTGTATGTGCATACCGCAGTGCCGGTACTATATGCTAAAGGCCTGCCGATAACAGAAGACTTTGAAAACTGGAAGGACAGATGTGATACTAAAGACATGCCGGATACCAACTGGGTAATATCGCCACTAAGTGGCAATAATGCCTGGAGAAGAGATGACCAGGGGCTAAGTGATGGCGGCTGGGGCAGTGATTCCGGAGCTTATGCTCCGGTTGCCGCACATGGCAGTCATAGCGCACGCTTCCATAGCTACAATGCAGGTACGCAGGCAAAGGGAACGATGGATATGTACCTGGACTGCAGCAGCGCAAGCGGTGCAAAACAATTGCGACTGAACTATATAAACCAGAATGGCAATGACTCTATGGCCATATACCTGTCTGTAGATAGCGGCAGTACCTTTAGCTACCTGGGGCATTGCCTTAATGACTATAACTGGGAGCTGCATTATTTCACTTTC
>JAFDXS010000204.1 GCA_018267795.1 Bacteroidota bacterium
TGCCTGGTCCAGGTTATGGATATTTAGTTTGCCCAATATCTCGTGTACCTTGGCTTCAAAGCTCCATGCGCCCAGTTCATCCAGCCTGCCTAATATTCGGGAAAGCTCATCCGGGTCCTGGTGCTCTGATGTTATGATGTGCTCATAGTCACGCAAAGCCTCAGCCACAGGATGTTTATAATGGAAGATGTTGTCAAGTACAGACAGGTCTTCATTAAACTGAGGCTCCTGCTCAAAAAGCGCAACGGTCACATCTTTATTGATCCATATCTTCCCGCTATCCGGCACATCCATGCCGGATAGTATGCGCAGCAAGGTAGATTTGCCGGTACCATTTTTCGCTACCAGCGCTATCTTATCGCCCTCACTTATATGAAATGAAATATTCTGAAATAAAGGTTTTATACCAAATGACTTACTAATACCCTCGGCCGAAACATAATGCATAGGTTGCAAAGATACGGGCAAAATAGAGAGGCATTACGGGTAGTTTGATTTATTATAATGCAGATAATATTTTAGCTTTATCTTCTTTATTCATCTTATAAAATCAAACTACCTATGCTTAAAAAAGCAATCATTACCTCCGTTCTCGTAGCATGTGCAGTAATGTCTGTCATAGCCCAAAATAAAACAAATGCAAAAACATCTACAGCCGGATTTCGGGCAAAAATGGATAAGCCGGCAACCAACAATATGAAAACAGAAAATAAACCGGTATTAAAACCCTCTGGTCCGGTATTTCGGGCAAAAATGGACAAGCCAACGTCTGCTCCCAAAAGTTTATAACAATTACTGAAGTATATAAGTCCCGCCCTTGCAATTATAATGGCCAAAGGCGGGATTTTTTGTTGTCCTGTATTTGCATATTGCTCAAAAACATTTATTTTTCAACAATCTTAACCTGAATACAATTTTCTATGATTATTGGTGTATTGAAAGAAGATGCTCCGGAAACACGCGTTTCGCTGATACCGGAAGTAGTGGCAGCATTGGTAAAAATGAATGTAACAGTATGGGTAGAATCTGACGCGGGTGTAAATGCATTTTATGACGATAAATCCTATACAGATGCAGGTGCGCTGATAAAAGATGAATCCAGTATCTGTCGCGAAGCAGACATGATATTGAGCATACAGGCCGCTAATATACCGCCGCATGTGCGCAGTAGCGCTACAATGCTGGGCGTGTATCAGCCATTGTTTAATGCTGTCGCCATGCAGGATTGGGCAGAGAAAGGTTATACTGTGTTCAGCATGGATACCATACCGCGCACCACTCGCGCACAGGCAATGGACGTGCTAAGCTCACAGGCAAACATAGCAGGTTACAAGGCAGTATTACTGGCCGCTATGCAATACTCCCGGTACTTTCCCATGTTCATGACGGCAGCAGGCAGCATACCGCCGGCCAAGATGCTGATACTGGGTGCTGGCGTAGCAGGCTTGCAGGCAATAGCTACAGGCCGCAGGCTGGGTGCGGTGGTAGAGGTATTTGATACCCGCCCTGCAGTAAAAGAAGAGGTGATGAGCCTCGGTGGAAAGTTTGTAGAGGTAGAAGGGGCAGCCGATGCTTCCAAAGCAGGTGGCTATGCGGTAGAGCAGAGCGAAGAGTTTCAGCGAAAACAGAAAGAGAAGATACACGAGCATATCCGAAAATCAGATATTGTAATTACTACAGCACAAATACCAGGCAAAAAAGCGCCGATACTGGTAACAAAAGAAATGATAAATGATATGCGCTCAGGAGCAGTGATTATAGACCTGGCTGCGGCAACCGGTGGCAATACCGAACTTACCGAAAATAACCAGACCATAATGCACAATGGTATCACAATAATTGGCAACTCGGCACTGCCTGCTACCATGCCGGCTGATGCCAGCAAGATGTACAGCAAGAATGTGCTGAACTTCCTGAAGTTGCTGATAACTAAAGAAGGCGGTCTTAATTTGAATTTTGAAGATGATATAGTAAAAGGCACCTGTATTGCCCATGGCGGCGCTATAGTAAACGAAAGAGTACAATCGCTTGTTGGCAATAAGGTAAATGGATAATAACACTTAAATAATACGCTAAAAATATGGATGCAATCAGTCATTTTTTCATAAATAACTATCAGCTCATCACGATAGTCATACTATCTATTTTCCTGGGTATAGAAGTTATATCTCGTGTGCCATCGGTATTGCATACTCCCCTCATGAGCGGTGCCAATGCCATACATGGGGTCGTAATAATAGGCGCTATAATAGTGATGGGGCAGGCAGGTGAAGATGACTACCTGGCCCTCACGCTTGGGTTCCTTGCAGTAGTGCTGGGTACGCTCAATGTGGTAGGTGGCTTTGTGGTTACCGACCGTATGCTGGAGATGTTCAGCAAGAAAAAAAATAAACCTAACAACAAATAATTACTGCGCTCAATGGAACTTGTAAACAGTTACGCTATATTATTGCTCAGTTATCTCATAGGTTCGGTCACATTTATTGCCGGCCTTAAAATGCTTTCACATCCCGAAACTGCCAGGCGGGGTAACCTCATGGCAGCAGCGGGCATGACTATTGCCATTGCCGCAACAATTTTCCTTTGGGAAACACCCAATACACATCAGCGCCTGCATAACTATGCATGGATTTTTGGTGGCCTGCTGGTTGGGGGCGTAGTAGGCACGCTCGCTGCCAAAAAGGTAAAGATGACCTCCATGCCTGAGATGGTGAGCCTTTTCAATGGTATGGGCGGTGCCTGTGCTATGCTTATATCGCTGGTAGAATATCATAAGCCCGAAACAACAGGTGCAGGTAAGTTGCTGATAATAGTGCTGGGCCTGGTAATAGGGACTGTATCTTTTGCCGGCAGTATGATAGCGTGGGGAAAGCTGGCTGGAAAAATAAAAGATAGAACGATACCTGCAGGGCAGGTGGTAAACTTTGCACTGCTCATAGGTATTATAGCGCTGGCTATAATAGTGGTAGGCCAGTATGCAGATATGCCTGCGCTTATATATTGCATACTTGCTATGGCTGCCATCTATGGTATCCTGTTTGTTATGCCTATAGGTGGCGCAGACATGCCGGTAGTTATTTCTTTGCTCAACTCATTTACAGGCGTAGCCGCAGCATTTGGCGGCTTCCTGTACGATAATCCTGTAATGCTCACAGGCGGCATATTAGTTGGTTCAGCAGGTACTATCCTTACTATTCTTATGTGTAAGGCCATGAACCGCTCTCTGAAAAATGTGCTTTTAGGCTCTTTTGGGGGGCAAAAAGCTGCCGGGCCATCCGGTGCAGCGAAAGAACAGGGCAATTTCAAGGAAATATCGCTTAATGATTCTGCCACGCTAATGGCTTATGCGCAAAAAGTGATGATCATTCCTGGCTATGGCCTTGCCGTAGCGCAGGCGCAACATGCCTGCCACGAACTGGAAAAAGTACTGGAAGATAAAGGGGTAGAAGTGCTCTATGGCATTCACCCGGTGGCTGGCCGCATGCCGGGCCACATGAACGTGCTGCTGGCCGAGGCGGATGTGCCCTACGAAAAACTGCTCGAAATGGAAGATGCCAACGACCAGATGGGTAGTACAAATGTAGTTCTCATCCTTGGTGCTAATGACGTAGTGAACCCTGCTGCGAAAGACGACCCTTCCAGCCCCATATATGGTATGCCTATACTGGAAGTAGAAAAGGCAGAGCATGTAATAGTGAATAAACGAAGCATGAAGCCCGGCTACGCAGGTATTGAGAATGAGCTCTTCTTCAGGCCTAAGACTTCCATGCTCTTCGGCGATGCCAAAAAAGTATTGCAAGACCTCGTAGCGGAGCTAAAGCAGATGTAATGTGTGATATTTATAAATATAAGTTCTAAAGGCAATTACATTTATAGGAATTATTACTTAAGAAAATTGACAGACTATATGAAATTTAAAACGTTTGATTAAATTTACCTTATGAAAAGAAGACTATCTAGCATTTTTATTACCTTATTTGTAACAATTTCGTGCTTTCTGTCGGTTGCGTACATGTCTTGTTCCAAGAGCAGCAAAAATGCTGCAAGTTGCGATGATCTGAATTGTATGAATGGTGGTGTATGCCAGAAGGGTACCTGTCTTTGCCCTAACGGCTACCAGGGTACTAATTGCGAAATCGCCTACAACAATAAATTTGTTGGTACATGGAAAGTGCATGAAACAGTAACTTCAGCTGACCTCAGCGGTATCAATAAAGATTCACTTTATACAGTAACCATTACTGCCGGCGTAAAGAGCACTGGCGGCCTTGTAAGCCCTACAGCCGTATTGATCAATAACTTTTTAGGTAATCCTAACTTTATGGTTGATTGCGTTACAGACAGTACCACTACAGGCTTCTATGTTTCTCCTAAAAACCAGATAATAAACGGTGGTGCATTGCAGGTGTACAGCGGACAGGGCGTAATAGATGCTACGCACAATACTATTACCGGCGGCTATATCAGGTTGCACCTGGGCTCTCCGGTAACTATCTATGATACGCTTACTTTTACCATGACAAGACAGTAATCAATAGCTAATAAAATATTTGTAACTCCGGCTTGATGCCGGAGTTTTTTTATTCAGCAGTTATTAGTATCACGAATAAAAATGTCAAATTGATAGCCAATACAATAGCCCGGACAGCGGAAACAAGTGCTGAAAATGTATTTTATGTTATTGTATATTTCAGACTTTGCAAGGGTAGTAAGCACTACCAGAAAAAAAAGTAAAGGATTGATAGAAATAAGCGGAAAAATAATTTGTAAAAATCATTTAGTTCCCTACTTTTGCAATCCCATTTCTGATGGGCATAGCTCTTAAAAATACAAAAGCCACTTTAGCTCAGATGGTAGAGCAACTGATTTGTAATCAGTAGGTCGCTGGTTCGATTCCGGCAAGTGGCTCATTAAGGTATCTCTTAGATGAAAATTTTCGAATGCCTGTAATAAATTGGGTAGATGGCCGAGTGGCTAAAGGCGACAGACTGTAAATCTGTTCTCTCACGAGTACGGAGGTTCGAATCCTTCTCTGCCCACTTTTTTTGAAATAACAGCTTACGGTAGGCGACTATCAATGAAGATTGATAAAGCCCGCTGTAATCTGCAGAAATGGAATAAGCGGGAGTAGCTCAGTTGGTAGAGCGACAGCCTTCCAAGCTGTAGGTCGCGGGTTCGAGCCTCGTCTCCCGCTCCGGTTATTTAAGTTTTCGCTCCAGGCAAGCAATTTGTGCCGGGTCGAAAACTTAAAGTGTTATGAGGTAGTTCTTTTAAACTGTTGTAGCTCAGCAGA
>JAFDXS010000205.1 GCA_018267795.1 Bacteroidota bacterium
GTCGGTGTACTGCTTGTCAAATATTACTTTCAGCCTGTCTCCAAAGCGTATTGATTCTATAGCAAGATAAGCCTGTATATATTCCAGCTCATCATTTATAGCTATCATGTCCTCGCTTTCGCGCCTTACAGAGCTGCGCAAAAACTCTGATAGTCTGCCTATCATTTCCTGTGCTTTTTCCGGCTGTATCATGGTCAGGGCGCTAATAGAGTTTAGGCTGTTGTATAAAAAGTGCGGCTGCAATTGTTGCCTTAGCTTAAAGAGCTCTGCATCCCGCAGCAGTATAGCAGCATCTGTTTGCTGTGCGAATTTATTTTGTAGTGATAGGGTTTTCTTATTCAAAGCTGCATAAGTAGCTATCCACTCGCAGATGATAAAGTATATGAATATGCGGGTATAAAGTGTTTGTATCAGCCATTGATTATACGCAGGACTTTTAGCACCCAGCCACCACCTCAGTATTTGCACATCGCCCAGCATATTTATGCCGCATAGCAATGCGCCTACAATAATGGCGTACAGCAATATGGCCACACGGGTAGGGTAGGCATCTATCAGTATGTATATACACCAGGCACTTAGGGAAAGTAGCACAGTACTTAATATGCTGTCTCTTATCACAATGCCCTGTGCCTGACCGGATTCATAAGTAAGTATAAGTATATGCAGTGCCAATACTACTATGCTTAGTATTGGCAGCAGCCATCTTATATTTTTCGAAAGGACTAGCAATTACTGATTTTATGTTATCTTACCCAAACAGGTGCTGCTATTGGTTCTACTTCTTTTACTACTGAGAAAAGTAATTCTCCATTTCCTATTTCTATAGGTTGCAGGTCTTTTACGGCTACCAGCTTCCATATTATAGTTCTGCCATGACGATCTATTATGGTAGCTTCTTCATCTTTAGCCACTTTTTGCGCTTCTTTTAGAGCAAGCGGTTCATCTTCGGCAAATATTAAGCGCCACTGTTCTTCATATTGATCGGTTGATTGCTCTTCGCATTCTATCCGGTAAACGATCTGTGCAACAAAAGTTTTCATAGATAACTATTTAGGAATAAATAATAGCCCTGCACCTTGCCAGGCACAGGGCCCGTATGGTTAGTATGATTTAATTTCTACACTGCCAAAGGCGCAGCTGCCTCTTAATATCAGCCTTCTTTTTTCTTCACCAGTATTAGTGGTACGCATCATGCGGTGGTCCTCTACGCTGCCAAGTGTGGGTTGTATATCTACTTCAACTTCCCAGTGCGAAGGCACTACTATTTCCACGCCCCCAAAAGATACTTTAAGGTCCAGTATCATTGGTTCAGGGCTATCTGCCTGCATCAGGTTCAGTTCCACGCCGCCAAATGCTACTGATATATTGCCCCCCTTAAATTCTTTAGATGTAATTATGGACTTCTTTCCTCCAAATGCTACATCAATATTTAGCATATTTTCATCTGTAGTGCTGATACTCACGTTCCGCTCCATAAAAACCTTTTTTTTACGCGGCTTGAAGATGATATATAGCCCTATTAAGATCAACCCTACCGGCACTGCTAGCTCAGAGGAGCTTACCCCCATAAACTCAAATGGACGAATAAGGTAAGCTGTACCCACACCTATAAGCACAAACGGTGCGACATTGCGGAAGCGGTGCTTTACGCCAAGTATCAAGCCTATCACTATTAGCACCACAGGCCATAGCAGATGAAAATGCAAATAATACAGGTTTAAATGCTTGGCAAGTATTAACAAACCCACTATAAGCACTATAAACCCAAACCAGCCCCTGTTATGGTCATGTCTGTTATATCTGTATTCCCTGCAGTCCCTGTCACTGTATCTTCTATATTTATCAAATTCTTTATAATCTTTCATTTCGGTTATTTTGATGATGTAAAGGTATAATACTCCATCAGCCGGGGAAATAGCTCTTAGGCAGGATATATAGCTAAGTCGGTAAATGCGGGAAAATAATCGGTAAACGGTATGGCAAATTTGCCAATCTGTATTAATTCAGCTTTTTAGGCAACCAGTTTAGCTTTGGGAAAGTCTTTTTCTTCTGTATAAAATAGGCCCATACTATGCTGCCCTTATACATGCCACCATTAGTTGGGTGGTTTATAAGCTTCTTATTGTCTCGTCTGCGCTGCAGCCACTTGCCCAGGCTGCCATAGAAATGAAAATGCGCTTTGATGATCGTTGCTGTAAGCTTGAATTTGCCCCCTAGCAGCATTTGCAGTCCGGCTATCCCATCCAGCACCAGGCGTAGCGGGAATAGCCATAGCAACTTGCTGCCTCGCTCATTCTTTAAGAGCAATATCAGGCTGTTACGGAAGTTATAATATAGCTTTTGTGGGCTGCCATAGCTTATTACGCTGCCCCCCACATGATATACGGTAGATGAGCCTATGTAGCCTATACGGTATCCGGCATTTTTTAGCCGCCAGCATAGGTCCACCTCTTCCATGTGCGCATACAGGTCGGGGTCCAGGCCGCCCATTTTGTGGTATAGCTCAGCTCTTACCATAAAGCAGCCGCCCGATGCCCAGAACACTTCTATATCATCATCGTACTGGCCTTCATCTTTCTCCAGGTCATTAAATATACGCCCACGACAAAAAAGATAGCCCAGGCTATCTTTAAATCCGCCACCGGCGCCTGCATATTCAAAGTATTCTCTTTCGCGCCAATAGCGTATTTTAGGCTGTAGCGCTGCAAGGTCCGTATGCGCTTCCATTGCTTTTAGCAAGGGTGGGAACCAGCCATCAGTCACCTCGAAGTCTGTACTTAGCAGTATGTAATATTTTGCCTGTATCTGCTTTAGCCCTTCATGGTAGCCATTGGCAAAGCCTTTATTAATGGCTATTTGCAGCGTTCTTATTTGCGGGAATTGTTGCTGTAGGTATTGATAGGTATCATCCGTAGATGCGTTATCTATCACTATTACCTCGTAGCCGCTTGCGGCTTGCTCTATTATTTTAGGTAAAAACAACTCGTGCCACTTTCTGCCGTTATAGCTAAGTATAACTACGGCAGTATCATGGGTACAGTTAATCATTGCTTGTGTTGCGAATGATTATTTGTATTTTGGTTCGTATAGTGTATTGTCCGGAACCTGTATGTTATCGTTCTTTACGTAGTGGTGCTCGTACAGGTTGTAGCAGCCTGCCCATGCAAATATGAAATAACCAAAAAAGAACAATAAAAATAAAAAGCGCGATTTCGAAGGTTTACTAAGCTCTATATCCGCTTCGTTTTCTATTAAATGTTCCTGTGTGTTGTTCTGATTGTCCATGAAGGATGAAATTTCCGTTGGCAAAAATAATAGTTATTACTTCAAAATCATAATATTTTTACTTTGGATTTCGTTTTTGAGAAGCAATATTTATGCGTCAATATATTAATTGGAAAACATATCTGATAGTTATAGCCATGGCTATAGTATCGGCATCTCTATACTATACCAGCATACTGGCCGGTAAGCTGGCAGGAGAGGAGAAGAAAAAGGTGCAGCAGGTAGTTGAGGGCATAAAGGCGCTCAACAGCCCTAATGCCGGCGGGCAGGATGTATCTTTTATTAGTTCATTTATTGAGGAAAACACCACCATTCCGCTTATCATTACAGATGAGCAGGGACGTATTAATAGCTTCAGAAATATTGATACTTCCCGCACCCGCGACGTGCAGCTGCTGCTGCAAGAGAAAATAAAGGAATATAGAAACAAGCATACACCTATAGTTTCGGATTTTGGTATAGGCCGAAACTACGTCTACTACGGCGATTCTTATTTACTCACGCAGCTCAGGTATTTTCCTTATTTCCAGTTGGCTATTATTTGTTTGTTTCTGCTGGTGGTGCTTATTGCATTGAGCTCCGCCCACCGCTCTATACAAAATCAGGTGTGGGTAGGCCTTTCTAAGGAAACAGCCCATCAGCTGGGTACACCACTCAGCTCTATACAAGCGTGGATGGAGCTACTGAAAGAACATGATGTAAATGCAGAAGCTGTAGAGGAAATGCAAAAAGACCTTGACAGGCTAAAGTTGGTGGCAGACCGCTTTAGCAAGGTGGGCAGTGCGCCACAGCTTGAAGAGGAAGATCTGGTAATACGCCTGCAAAGCATGGTGGACTACATGCAAAAGCGCTCCCCTAAAAAGGTGGCTATCTCCATGCATACCAATGAGCAGGAGATACCTGTTTACATCAGCGGCCCTCTTTTCGACTGGGTTATAGAAAACCTTATTCGCAATGCGCTCGATGCTATGGCTGGTAAGGGCAATATTGATATTAAAGTCACAAATAGCCCGCAGCAGGTGGTAATAGATGTATGTGATAATGGTAAGGGCATAGCACGCCACCAGGTAAAGAAAATATTCAATCCCGGCTTCACAACTAAAAAGCGAGGCTGGGGGCTCGGCTTGTCCTTATCAAAGCGCATAATAGAAAAATATCATCACGGTTCACTCTTCGTAAAAAGCTCGGAAGTAGGTAAGGGTACTACCTTCCGAATAATTTTAAGAAGATAAGCTGCAAACACTTTTTACTTTTGAGTTTTCATTTATCTTTGCATTCCTCAAATGCGGCGGTGGCGAAACTGGTAGACGCACTACTTTGAGGTGGTAGCGCCTTTAACGGGCATGGGAGTTCGAATCTCCTCTGCCGCACTTAAAAAATAATCCCCGGTAATTACCGGGGATTTCTGTTTTCTAAGCTAAACTGCAATATTTTTTAGTTCTTCAGTTTATCCTTAAACACCTTCTTAAACTTGTCAAGCTTAGGTTTTATTACAAATTGACAATACGGCTCAGACCCGTTCAGGTCATAGTAGTCCTGGTGATAATCCTCCGCCTTATAAAACTTTGTGAACGGAGATATTTCAGTTACCACAGGTTTATCCCAGGCATGCTCATCATTCAGCTTCTTTTTATACTCTTCGGCCTTCTGTTTTTGCTCTTCGGTATGATAGAATACCACTGATCTGTATTGCGTGCCCACATCATTGCCTTGTCTGTTCAGTTGGGTAGGGTCATGGCAGGTCCAGAAGGCTGCCAGCAGCTCATCAAAGCTTATTACAGCAGGGTCATAGTAAATATTGCATACTTCAGCATGTCCGGTTGTGCCGGTGCACACTTCCCTGTAGGTCGGGTTATTGGTATGCCCGCCACTAAAGCCTGATTCTACTTTTTCCACTCCTTTCAGTTGTTGAAATTGTGCTTCTGTGCACCAGAAGCAGCCGGCGCCAAAGGTTGCCACTTCTGTTTTGTGTTCTGTACTCATCGTATGGGTGTT
>JAFDXS010000206.1 GCA_018267795.1 Bacteroidota bacterium
AAATATCCCCAGGTAAAAATACAAGCTGATCTGCTGATCACGGATGAAAATGGCATCTATACAAATGGGGGCGCTTATTCTTTTCTTAACCTCATGATTTACCTGGTTGAAAAATACTACGGGCGAGCAACGGCTATTTACTGCTCCAAAATATTTCAGATCGAAATGGATCGTCAAAGCCAATCTGCTTTTATTATATTCAAAGGGCAGAAAATGCACGGTGATGAGATGGTGAAAGAGGCACAGACTTATCTTGAAACACAACTCCATGAAAAAGTAAATGTGGAAGAACTGTCTTCACGCTTTGCAGTAGGCCGGCGAAATTTTGATCGCAGATTTATTAAGGCCACAGGTAATACGCCCATAGAGTATTTGCAACGGGTAAAAATAGAATCTGCAAAAAGAGCATTTGAAACCACTCGTAAAACTGTGAACGAAGTAATGTATGATGTGGGCTATTCTGACGTAAAAGCATTTCGTGATGTATTTAAAAAAATAACCGGAATGTCACCTATCACCTATCGTGAAAGATACCAGAAACACATTTAGTATAGAAGAATAGGGCCTTGCGCCAACAATTGAGCCGCAGCATGCTGCGGCTCAATTGTATATTCTAAATGAAAACTCATTTAGCACTAATCATCTATTCCCTTTCCATCCAGTATCTGCTGCATGTATTTTTCCACTCTTGATTCGCGTGTTTTTGAGAGCTTGGGTTGAGAAAAATGAAAGATATAAGCTCGCTGCCGTCCCGGAGTCAGTGCATGAAATGCCTTTTTCAAAGCGGCATTCTTATCCAATTTGGTTTGGAATTCTTCAGGAATAGCATACTCCGAAGTTTTTTTAAGTTCCACTTTCAGTCCTGCCTTTTCCACTTCAATAGCTTCATAAATATATGACTTTAGGGTAGGGGCTAGCTTAACTATTTCCTTAACGGTGGTAAACCTTACCTGGCGCGCTGACTGCACATTTTCTGTCTGCTGTATCAAAATGTTTTTAGCATCATGAAGCAAAGCACCCTTCATAAATAGCACAGCACAGTATTCTTTAAATCCGTGTATTAAGATTATATTTTTCTTCTGATAGCTATAACAAGGAACACCCCATTTCAATTCTTCTGTCAGTCCGCAGTCGAGAATGATTGTTCTAAGATGTTTATATTCTTCCTGCCACTTGGTAGCTTTATCAAAAAAGAAATCAACTTTTGGATTCATATTGCTCATTTGTCGTCAGATTTTTATACAAAATTAAACCTTTAAGGAACCGCGAAAGCCCCTGGCAGCATAGTAGGACTCTGCTCCATTATGATAAAGAAACACTGTATTGTAGCGGCGGTCACAAAATAAGGCGCCACCAAGTTTCCTGATATTAGTAGGTGTCTCCACCCAGCTCGATGTTTTCTGGTCAAAGCTTCCAAGTTGTTGCAGCATTCTGTACTCATCTTCTGTCAGTAGCTCAATATCCATAGCCACACACATACCTATTGCACTGTTTTCAGGTTTATGCTCTTTTCTCGACTCAAGTGCTTCATGGTCATAGCAAAGGCTGCGCCTTCCTTTAGGGCTTTCCGCTGAGCAATCATAAAAAATATATTCGCCTGTTTTTTTATCATAGCCTACCACATCCGGTTCACCACCTGTTCTTTCCATTTCATTCAGCGACCATAGCTTTTCAGTTCTGGCTTTCAGCTTTGCCGCTACATTATCCCAGCTTATCCCTTTATGACGAGCCATATGCTTTTGAAAACGTTCTTTCAAAACGCTAAGTAGTTCTTCGAGTTGTTCAGGCTGCAGCTTCTTTTTCTTATCCATGCTTTATATTGTTGCTTATGCTGCCAATTTTGTCGTTACTAAAATAAAGATCATTTATCAATTAACAGAGCTTAGCTTTCTATTTGCAGGCCTTAAGTACCAGGATAAAACTGTGAAAATTGTCAGTAAGAACGGTGCAATGATTTGAATGCTAACATGATTGCTGGCAATATGAGAAATAACTGCTCCGCTCATAACAAAAAATAGCCCGGCGTATGCCCACTCCTTTAGCAATTTAAATCCCGGAACTAATATCGCTATTATGCCCAGCATTTTCAAAATGCCGATGAGCGAAATAAAATAGGTAGGGTAGCCCAAAGGCTTAAAACCATCAATAACACCTTTTACCTGCACCGCCTGTGCAAAGCCACCAGTGAAAAGGCAGAAAGATAATATTGCCGTTATTATCCAGTACCACATTAGCTTTTTCTTTTGCATGCTGCAATTATTTTAATTTGTTAACAATATCCTGTATTCGGTTGTGCGCCATATTTATACCCTGTGCAAAAGGTAGTTTCAGCACCTGGTCTCTTTGCGTTACAGATTCATATATTACACGCATGTTTAGTTTACTGGTATCGTCACTAAGCCTTTCAAATTCATAGATCTCCAGCTGTACACCAAAGGGTGTGTTATCCATTTCAAATGTTCGGATGATTTTTTTATTAGGGCTAAATTCATGGATTACCCCATTAGCCTGAAATACAACCTTCCCCTGGCCATCACTTGTTTCAAATTGGTAACTGCCGTGCTTTTTACTTTCCAGTTTTAACACCTTTGTTCCCATCCATTGCTCTATAAGTTCTGGCTCCTCGTACGCTTTGAAGAGCAGTTCCAACGGTAAATCAAATTCTCTTGTTATCAGAATTTCCTGCTGGCCGTTTTCGGCATTTACTTTTGTTTTTTGTTCCATGTTATTTGGTTTTATATTTTTTCATTATGGTTTCTAGTTTGTTAAAGCGCTCATCCCACATTTTGCGGAATGGTTCAATGAAGTCGGCTATTTCTTTCATTTTATTTGGATTTAAGTGATAATAAATTTCTCTGCCGTTTTGCTCTTGTTTTAGCAATTCACATTCGGTAAGTATTTGCAGATGCTTGGATACTGTAGGCCTTGCCGTGTCAAAATTTGATGCTATCGTACCGGCAGTCATGGCTTGCGAAGCCACTAACATCAATATGGCTCTTCTTGTCGGATCAGCTATTGCCTGGAAAACATCTCTGCGTAAATTCATTGTGTAGCTATTTGGCTACAAATATATATGTAGTTATTTGGCTACGCAAATTTTTTTTGATTTTTTTGAAATATTTATACAATAATGGCTTTAAGAATAACAACAGGCAGCGCCTATGTTTTTTGTTGTATCTTAAGTTTAATAAAGAAAACTAAATGAAACTCGATATCTATGTGAATTACAAAGGTGTTTGCAGGCAAGCCTTTTATTTTTACGAGCAGCATCTTGGTGGCAAGATCATCTCTATGCAGACGTTTGGTGAAATGCCCGTAGCAACCAATATCCCTGAAAACAGGAAAAATGATATTATCCATGCCCGCATTGAAATAGGAGGAGCAGTGCTTATGGGTGCCGATATTCCCAATGCAGAGCCGATGCGAAGTGCCTATCTTACACTCAGATTTGATAGCGTAGAAGAAGCAGAAAATATTTATGGCCTCTTATCTGATGGCGGAGAGATATTTATGAAAATGGAGCAGACAAATTTCGCTGCCCGCTTCGCCATGCTCCGTGACAAGTTTGGTGCATCATGGATGCTTCTGTGTGAATAAAAATACCAAAATGAAATAATACTTCAAGCAATTTTATGCAAAACGAGTAAGTATATTAAGTTTATTGTGCAATTATACATATTTGGTTTTTAATGATTAAATTGCATAAAGTTGTTGTAATGAAGAGCATCCCTGTTAGGCATATTAATCAAAAAATTGGACTTGATGAAGGGAGGTTTAGTATTAGAAGGATTACAGATTTGCTGAAAGGCAATGACCTGTTTCACGATTTGCATCGGCATGATTATTTTTTTGTCCTTGCATTGAAGAAAGGTAAAGGAACTCATGAAATAGACTTCACAAGTTATAATATCGACAACAATTCAATTTTTATTTTACGCCCCGGCCAGGTTCATAAACTGGAACTCAAAGCTGATAGCTTAGGGTATATAATGGAGTTCAACACAGCGTTTTATCATCCCGCAAATGTTTTTGCAATTCAGCGTTTAAAAAAGGCTGGGAATAAAAATCTTTGCGAGTTTCAAAGCGTACGATTTGACAAATTACTCCACATCCTCGATAATATTTGCATTGAAGAGGACGATAGGTCTTATGGCTATAAGGAAGCTATTAAATCGTATTTAGACCTTTTCTTTATAGAGTTTACCAGGCAGAGCAGGAGTCCTACTAAGGCAATTCCTGATGCGAATACGTACAGTCAGGAAAAATTTGAAGAGTTATTATTGCTTTTGGACGCTAACATTACTACGCATAAAACAGTTTCAAAATACGCTGAATTGCTAAATCTGTCAGGCTATCAAATAAATGCAATTACAAAATCAATGGTTGGTAAAACTGCATCGGCTCTTATTGATGAACAAATAGTTCTTGAAACTAAAAGGCATCTCCTGGCAACATCGAATCAAATCAAGGATATCGCTTTTAATCTCGGATACGAGGATATTTCTTATTTTATCAGGTTCTTCAAAAAGAAGACAGGCCTTACACCAGAGGCCTTTAGGCAAAAATTTAAATAAGTCCTATTCAACTTCTTCATTGTCCTATTGGCTGCCAAAGCCTCATTCTACTTTTGTGATGTAAATAATTAATCAAAAAAGTAGAGATAAAATGAAAACAAAATCAAAAGTTACGGCGGCATTAAAAATATGGCTTGTAATATATCCATCAATTACATTATTCCTGTTTCTGTTTGGTGAACACTTATCAGTTCTCCCACTGTATTTGCGAACTTTTGTGCTCACCATTTCTTTGGTGCCATGGATGATGTTCATAGGTCTTCCGCTTATAGATTCTATAATAAAAGCATTCTCTAAGCAGCAGTCCGGTAATATGTAATTGTACCGTCATCTGATAGATCTGCATTTTATTAGTTGCCTTAAATTTTAAAAACAATTTTCATGGCTGGTAGCAAATTATACGATACAATAATTGTTGGCGGTAGCTATTCAGGGTTAGCTGCTGCAATGACTTTAGGCAGAGCCCTGAGAAATGTACTTGTACTTGACAGCGGTTATCCTTGCAATAGGCAAACACCATATTCTCATAATTTTTTGACTCATGATGGTGAAAAGCCGGCTCAAATTGCGGAGAAAGCTAAACAACAAGTGCTTGCGTACGATACTGTAACCATTAGAAATGATGCGGCTATAAAAGGCTTTAAATCTACCGAAGGTTTTTTAATCGAAACGGCTAATGGAAATGTTTTTTTATCAAG
>JAFDXS010000207.1 GCA_018267795.1 Bacteroidota bacterium
CAGGTGAAAAATAATGCTATGCCTGTCCGTCATTTCCAGCACCAATATCGCCGAAGTAAAAGGAGAGCGCGTAACCCCCGTCAGGAAGCCCACCATGCCTGCCAGCATCAGCACATTTGCATTAGCGGCGGAAAACCTCATTATTTCTGCTACTAGCGCGCCTATTGTTGCGCCCGCCCCAAGCGAAGGTGCAAATATACCTCCAGCCGAGCCCGTAGTAAACGTTACTATTGGCCCCAACACTCTGAAGAAAGGCAATCCCCAGCCTACATTTTTATCATTTGTAAAAAGCACGCGCGCCATCTCGCCCTTGCCGGAACCTAAGACACCCATGTTAAAAAAGTAAGCTACTGAAGCTATCACCAATGCACCCACCAGTACATAGGCCAGTTGAAATTTCTCTTGTTTCAGTCCTCGCTTCCACTTTAATATGCGCAGAATTATTACGCTCATCAGGCTGCCCATAAAGCCGGTCACACAGGCCACTATTATCACAAAAAAGATCAGGTAGTTCGATATATTACTTACATCAGGGTAGCCCAGGTACAGGTATGGCCCCAATAAGCCCTGGGCCGTAAGCCCCGCTACTATCACGGCGGTAAACAATGCTGTTTTAAAATAGCTGATATGCGTTTTTGCCAGTTCCTCCACCGCAAACACAATACCACCTAACGGCGTATTAAAGGCAGCAGCTAAGCCTGCAGCAGCGCCCGTCATTATCATGTTTCGCTTAGATATCTTAGGCCAGGACTTCGGCAGCAATTGGTTTACTTTCCTGAAGATGCTGCCTGCTATCTGCACCGTAGGCCCTTCACGCCCTATAGCCCCGCCGCCCAATATCATAAGTATGCTTGACAGCACCTTTACAAGTATAGTCTTCAGGCTCAGGAATTTATCTACCAGGTAGTTATATCTCGGGTTTGCCAGCTCTATTGCAGCCATCACCTGCGGTATGCCGCTGCCTCCTGCCTTATTATCAAATCGCCGCACCAGCCACCATGCTAATACAAAGCACACTGGGGTTATTATAAACAGCAGCCATTCACGCCCATGAACAAAATGTAAAGTATAGGATTCAGACCACGCGAACAGTTTTGCATAAAATACCGCCGCAAGGCCTGTAATAAGAGAAGCGATCCAGAAAGGTAAGGCCTGTAGCAAATTTTGTCTTACTCGTTCACTATATATATTGCCCGTTATAAGTTTATACCACTTATCGTAGCTCTTATTTGCCATTGCTTAAGTTTAGGAAAACAACCGCTCAAATATTTATTTGAATGGCTTAGGATATGCAAATATCAATACAAATCTTTGGTTTCACCACAACCTTTTGCAGTGAAGCAGTATATAATCGAACAATAACTATAATACATTGACACTCAAAACCAATGCATATAGCCCCTAAAAAGGTAATCCTATCAATAATTATAAAATAATGGAAGGCATAGAATCCGGCACATCCTCTACCCTCTTGCCAAGATCTGTTAGTGAGATGAACCCACGCTCATTTAGCGAAAAATCAATTAGGTTCATATTTTTCAATATCTGTAGATACACCTCCAGCGGATTATTAGCTATATGCAGTTCATCTTTTATTCCCTCTATTGCTTCACTGCCTGCATTACTGCTCACGCCGGAGCAATACTTTTTAATAGTATTAAATACTTCATTAAGTTGCATAGAATAGTGACTTTTAAAGGGTATATTTCTCTCTCAGATAAGGACTTATAATTCAATTACAATATTAGCCCTTGTTCATATTCTACATTGTAGAATTTATTCGCTGCTGTACTAAAATCCCCCTTTCCACGACAGAACCTACCTGTTGTATTTCCCATACATTACATCTTTCCATGCCTTAGGCACATACTTATATACGCTCTCTGGCCTTGTATAAGTACTTCTATAAGCAGCGAATGGTTTATCATATCGTATCTCACATAGACTGTCCGGATCTTTGCTGTCAAGACAGCAGGCTATGTTTACGAAATACAGTTTCTTTAGTTCATATCCCTTAAAAGCATATTCACTTATCAGCATACAGTTATCAGCACATCCGCAGGTGGAGTACGAGAGTATATGCCCCGTCAGGCTGTCCTGCTCAGGATTTACTATCTCCGAAAAGCTGTCTAAGGCGTATAGCCTGTCCCCCTTTCTATCCATCAGCCATAGATCAGTAGTCTCATTTATTTCTGTCGCACGTCCATGCAACAGTGATATATCTTTTACGCCATCTCTATTCCAATCCCTATAATCAGGAAAAGCAGATGCAGGAGTTCCATCAATGCTCGTATCCTCAAATATCTTTTTCCACCCTCTCGGTCCTTTTAAGTAAACGGTCAACCCAGCACCGGCACCATCGCTGTAAAAAACAACTGCATGATATTGTCGCTTATTAAACAAGTGCCCCGCCTCCACGCTATAGGGTGGATATTCAGTTGGCCCCCAGTACATACCGTAAGTATAGTCTGTCGTATCAAATACATTTTTCGTCTTATTCCTTTCAAAATAATCGAACAACCTTTGCCTCAGCATCCTGATATTCGGTTCATCAATATCCTTCTTAGCAGTATCCACACGCACCGAAGAACTATTGGCATTTGCTCCTCTACCATTCTGTACTACATTATTACAGGAGATAAGAGCTAACAAAAGCAGTTGAAGCACCTGGCTATTTTTCATAAATGCAGATGGCAATAAGATTTACCATTATCTCTTTGCATCAAACCACATGCCACTCTGCGCCCAATGATATGATACACACATTGTTGTTGTATTTATAGCTACACTTTATGCTTTTTTATCACCTTCATTGCTTCTTCGGTCTCTCCCCATTTTATAGGCTCAAATTTTTTTCCCTCATGTTTGTTATAGTCTATAAAGAAGTTTTCTATCTCCTCTATCATGTGTTTATTTATATCTTTTATCTTTTTTAGGTCGGCATATAATATGGAGCAATCAGTTACTGCCACCAATCTGTCATTGCGTTCTTCTTTTCCACCCTTTTCTTTTTGTATCGCTTTCAGCACGCCCAGCAGCCGGCACTGCACCAGGCAACCGGGAAATGCATGTTGGTCCATTATCACCAGCACATCTACCGGGTCCCCATCTTCAGCTTTTGTATTGGGTATAAAGCCAAAATCAAATGGGAACATGGTTCCCATAGGCAATGTCTTCTTCAACCTGAAGATGCCCAGCTTCGTATCGTAGTCAAATTTATTTTGGCTTTCCTTAGGTGTTTCTATTATCACATTTATCAGTCCATCCTCTACCGGTTTTATCTTTTTTACTTTCATAGCCTCCATTCATTTTATGCTTTTTAAACCATAAAATACTATGCCTTTGCACCTTACAATGAGCTCCGCTAATGGCACGGTATTGTCCATTTTCTTAACAGCAATAAACACTTCAGGATATGAAAAATTTCTTTCGTTATATGGCGGGCAGCGCAGCAAGATGGGTAAGAGGTATAATAGGTTTTGCGCTCCTTGGCTGGGGATATACTAATCCCTTGAACCTCATTCTTATCGCTATAGGTACCCTTATTCTTTTAGCAGCTATTTTCAATATTTCCATACTTGCTCCGCTATTCGGCTATTCTATGCTCGGCAATAAGATAGTGGCGAAACATGGGGAAATAAACGGCCTTCCCGGCGAAGACCTCACAGGCAAAAATCCTGTTAGTAAAAAGAACATCACAGATAGCGGTGCCGATCATGATAAGGAAGAGCGCGATTACGCACATCATGCTACTACCAAAGGCGGCTCCAACTACGGACAAGGTTCTTCTCAACTCGGCGGCGAAGCCTACCGCCAGGGCAGCACTAAAACAGAAGGCAGCAGCTATAATAACGAACAAGGATTTACTGCAAAGTAAGTCGCACCAAAAAAGCAACAGCCCATGATGTTCATGGGCTGTTAACGCTTTCTCTTACAACCAACTATTAGTTTACGATCACTGTACCTGTCATACTTGGGTGTATGGTACAGGTATATGGATAAGTACCTTTAGTACTGAAGGTAAATGAATATGTCTTGCCCGCTGCCAGGTTGCCGCTGTTAAAGGCGCTCCCGGTGCTGGTTACCGTATGCGTCATACTGTCGTTATTAGTCCATGTCACAGTGCCGCCAGCGGCTATGGTTACAGATGCAGGGCTAAACTGCATGTCCTTAATGTTCACAGTAGCTGTTGATGGACTGCTGCTACTGCTGCTCTTACTGCATGACATAAAGCCCATCGAGATGAGTACAAGGATAATTGTACTTAGAAAAACCTGTTTCATATGTAATGGTATTTCGTGGTGAAAAATCTATTATCACTGCTAAGCTACGCCAGATGCTGCTGTCGCACATTTTTTACACAACGAACAGGGAATATGCCCCGACGAACGGGGATTATACTATTTAAGTGTCTGCAACAAGCTTTTCCATCACCTTAATGCCATCTGGCATTAACATAGCCTTTAGTCATTGAACACCATTCAATTAGCTTAAATGCTACCATCAAGCTTTTTTTTATATGCCCCTTCTACAATCACCAATATCGCTGATAAAGATCATTTTAAATCGAACGACTGCTTACGACATTGCATTTAGTTTTTTAATTGCTCTCCAAAAAACAACTCATTTGAAAAGGAACATCAATAAAAACCTGCAAACAGAAGTTGACGCCTGCTTTCTCTACAAGCGATTGGCAGAGGCCGAATCTGATGATACTGTAGCAAATGTCTTCCGGCAAATGAGTGATATTGAAAAAGGCCATGCTGAAGCTTTTTTGGCAAAGCAGAACCTTGCTTCCGCTTTACCGCCTCCTTCATTCAGGGCTAAGGTATTAGATCGCATAGGCAAGATATTCGGTTACGACTATGTGCTTGGCGCATTGATGGACACTGAAAAAAGTATTTCCAATGCATTAATGCAGGCAAAAGATAAAAGCGGTGCCGCACTTACCGGTAGCGAAACCAATCATGTTAAGATCTTGCGTTCATTGCTTTACAGGCAATCTAAAGTTAGCGGCACCAATGTCGCCCGTTTCGAAAGTAGGCATCGCTCTGTAGGCGGCAATGCTTTAAGAGCAGCAGTATTAGGCGGCAATGATGGGCTTGTTTCCAACTTCAGCCTGGTAATGGGTATAGCAGGTGCCACAGCAGGTCAAAGCGGGGTTTTATTGGCAGGTATAGCAGGCTTACTGGCAGGTGCTTTATCTATGGCCCTGGGCGAATGGATATCTGTTAAAA
>JAFDXS010000208.1 GCA_018267795.1 Bacteroidota bacterium
GCAGGTGTAAACTGGCGCCGCATGCTTAGTTATGTGGCCGGTATTGCCCTATTAGCTACAGTAACTGTTGGCGGCTATGAAGTAGCTACCAAATCGAGAAGCAATGATGAAGCAAGCAGACTGGCATCGACAGTGGCGGGTGTACCTGAGCACAGATCCCTGGCATCGCGTACTGCAAGTGAGCTGATGGTGAATGGCAATAATACACCAGCATCCGGAACAAAATCTAATAATATAAATGCTACTGGTATAAATACTAAACATAAAAACACTATTGCGTATACGGAAAAAACAACTGAAAATAGTACTAATAGCATAAATAAAGACATCAATAGTTATGATGTAAATGATAGTAAATCAAACGATTATGCAACTAATAACCATGCTAAAGAGGCTAACGGTGCTGATGCGGGCATAGCTAAAACTGCATCTAAACATACTGATAATCAAATAAATAGAACTGACAACAGTAACGATGCATCAAATGTATCGGCAACTGAAACCAGGACTGGATTAAGCAAGACTGCTTCCGGCACCCTGGCCAATAGCCATGTAAAACATACTAAACACGCCCTGGCATCATCTGCTAAGATGTTGCTGAGCAGTGGCTCTATAGCTTCCGTCAATACATCAACTGAAAGTAGTAATAGGTTGAATGATAATGATTTAAGAAATAACAATACTGATCCTTCTGGTAATAATTCGAAATATGCTGTAGGGAAAGAAGGAAATAAGCATAATAGAAAACATAATTATAACGATATCAATAGTTTAACACCTGCTTCCGGAAGTATTACTTCAGGAGTGTCTGGTACTTTTGTTGCTGCTGATAAGACAAGCAGGTATATCGCTAAGGTGGAAACTATAAATGCGCTGGAAGTACGCCAGCACCTGATAGTGGACCCTGAAACACATAAGGCTTCTTATAAATCTGATACTATTGGTAAGTTGCCAATAAACAAATATGTATTTACGCCGATAGATGAATTGCAAGATGCTAAAAGTATAAGTGGAAATACCAACAAAGGCTATGCGGCAAATAGTAAAGCCAAAAAGAATAGCAATGAGGATGCCGCATTATTACCAGCTGCATCTTTGAATAGTGCCGCTGCTGCGAATAGCAGTGCAAAAGATGAGTTGGCTAAGAAACGAGCAGCCAGCAACAGGTGGGACTGGAGAAGCTTTAGCGAATCGCTTAAAGATTTCGAATATAATCTTGGCCAGGTAAAAGTGTTCCCTGGCGTGATAGGCGGTGTTAATACTACCTTCTTTGGACCATCCAGCAGTACGGGATTCCATCTTGGTGTAACCACAGAGTTTGAATTTAACGATCACTGGGGCATGATGGCTGAGCTGAAGTATATGCAGCGCGTGAACAATGGTGTGCTGAATAATAACTATGTAACATATAAGGCCATAGATTCATCGGGCACTCCGCAGAACATGGCTTATATAATACAGAAGGATTCTATACAGCACTATTTCAACTATAGCACTTTGCATAGCCTGGAACTGCCAATAAGCCTGCATTACAAAGCCGGTAACTTCAGCATGTTCGGCGGTGCGAACCTGGTTTATAACTTTACTATAAATACAGAAGAAATAG
Source organism: Bacteroidota bacterium (assembly GCA_018267795.1). GTDB lineage: Bacteria > Bacteroidota > Bacteroidia > Chitinophagales > Chitinophagaceae > SZAS-30. The sequence goes on from JAFDXS010000208.1 coordinate 1,607, forward strand.
ATCATAAGTTCTTATCTGCACCAACTACGGAGACATTCCCGGGCAATAACTGGCAGAATACCCTGAAAAACAGCCCTAAATATTCTATTAACGACTTCTCTGCCATATTCGGCATAGGATACCTGCTTGGTTTGTCTTACGAGTTTACACCATCGATAATGGTAGATGCACGTATGACACAAATGGTGTGGGACAATGCAAAGACACTGGGTGCAAAACAGATATCATCTAACCTGTACCAGAGTCCATCTGCACAATTATCAATCATCTACCGTCTTAATCATAAGAAGTCAGAAGTCTACGATAAATAGATAATCTATACTTTATTCATTGCTCATAGCAGCACGTTTCATTTCCTGGGTAACTTCCTTACCCAGGAATTTTTCTATAAGGCCCTCAATGAAGTAAATGAGCGGAGTAAGAATAATTGCCATTGTAAACTTATAAGTATAGTTAACGAGGCAAATGGCTATTACGCGTTGGTAAGACCAGCCTTTACCTATTTTAAAGGCGATAAAGAGTACCACAAAGCTATCTACAAGCTGAGAAACAATAGTAGAGCCGGTAGCACGCAGCCATACTTTCCTTTCGCCTGTTACGCGTTTTATCTTGTGGAATATCCATACGTCCACTATCTGGCTGACAAGGAAAGCGCAAAGACTGCCCATAATGATCCACATACCCTGGCCAAAGATGCTATTGAAAGCAGCCTGCATGTCCGGCACGCCATCTGCCTTCTGGCTGCCTTGCCAGAAAGACTGGTCGGCAGGAATGTGGATAGCGAAATAGAACATGAGGAATGCATAGCTGATAAGCCCAACCGCTATATATGAAATGCGTTTTACTGCTTTGGGGCCATAGTATTCATTTACAATATCCGTCATTACGAACTCCAGTGGCCATAGCAATACGCCACAGGTAAGGGTAAATGTGAGGCCATCTTCGCCTAATAAAGAAAAAGGATGGGGTGCAAAACCAAAGGTTCGCTCAAGTGAGAACAACTTACCGCCGATGCACTCTGCTATAAGGGCATTGGCAACAAAGAAAGAAGCAAGAAAAAGGAAAAGGCGTGTAGGTTTATCATTCAGAATTTTGTGAATCATACTGTGGAATTAGGAGCGTAAAGCTAATACGACAACAGTAGAAACAAAAAAGCACAGGTATAAAAAATGCCTATGCTTTAATTGTGTTTTATATGAAAGATATTTATGGAGCAGAAGTTGGGACAGGGACATCAGTTGCGGCGCCGGGAACAGGTGGGTATAGTTTCATATATCTTGGGTAGTTCTGCTGGGGTTGCAGATCGAGGCTCAGGCCTTTTAATATTTGTACGCGACTCTTAGCCAAGTCTTTGTTTTGAAGATAGGGAGGCATGGTAGGCGTGAAAGTCCATTTATCATGATCCCAGAAAACGTAGCCGCCCCGATTAGCATCATAAAAGGTATAGTAGTCCGGGAAATATGCATGTGCATTACCGGTATAGTTGTGTGCAGATGCCCAGGTAGGCAGGCTTTTAGGTGTGGTGGAGGTGTGGGAATGATGCTTATGGGTGACATGGCTTTTATGCTGCGCCATGCTATAAAGTGGTAATAATAGAACTAACAATATTGTGAATCCGGATCTCATAAGTAAGTGATTAATACTGGTAATAATTATAATTATGATGCCATGACAAAGTATTGAGCATGCACCATAATTTTTTAAAACTATGAAAAATGAATTGATGAAATGATGATGATAATCAGCTAAACGAATGATAAATGCAGGCTGTATGGGCTGGCACAGTCTTTTATTATACATAGTAAGAATGATTGCAGGATATAAAAAGAACGGGTTATGTACAGGAAGCAGATAGTATACGTAGCGATGGTGAGCATGAAGTTTTTCTTCAATTTAGACCACTATATAGTTGATCAGATATTTTTAATTGCCTTTTTGAGCGTAGCAAGCTTTAAAAATATTATCGGGCAATTTGTGAAGCATACAATAGAACAAATGCATAGAGTAAAAGGATATGTAATTGTATTAAAGAATCATTTGCAGCATCAACAGGATACACAGGAATATAGCCTACTCCATCTTGATAAGTTTAAACAGCATTTCCCTGATAAAAAGTTCTGGGGTGGATTTAATAACAATAAATAAACTAACAACGAACATGAGAGCAATGTTAGTGACAACGCTACTGTTGCTCTCGTTTCATTTTAATACCTGGGCACAAGTAAATAGGGTGCCCTCATTGCCTTTAAAAGGCAGCGATATAAGATATGAAGAAAAGGTGGCGCCGGGTAGTGGTTATGATAAAGACAAGCTATTTAATAATGCTGAGGAATGGTTTAATAAACATTATGAAACTGCAGATACTAAGCTAACTATAGATAATAAAGCGACCGGAATAGTGGCGGGCGTAGCATCGAGCAACAATGACAAGCAGCATAAGGATAATGTAATTTTCTTCCATTTTAGTATTATAGTGGATAGCGAGGCCTATACCTACAGTATAGATAGTATCTACGCTACAACGGCTAAAGATAAATTCCTGTACGCGGATATGTATAGAGAGGAACGGTTTCCGCAAGGGAAGCCCCGCTGGACTAAGGATGAACGCTATGCTATGCTTACGGAAATGAATAGGTATATAAATGGAGTGATAAAGGAACTGAAGACAGACATGATGAAGAGATAAGCATTATGAATTAAACAATTTGTGGCATGGTTTTAATGCCTTTTTAAACATTACAGTGTAAAATACTATTGTGTTATGCGTATAAAGGTATTGATGGTGGGTGACGACCCTGTATTTTCTATAGCAGATGCCAGGATATTAAAGAATAAGAACGTACTTGTATATAATACGTATAATGTGGACAATCTTGATGATCTGATAGACGAGATAAGGCCTAACATTATATTTATCAATGCCTCACGTCCTGATAATTATATTAATACTTACAAAGGCGTAATAAGTGATGACCGATATGTGAAGGTGCCTGTTATCTATACACTGGCGGAAGACAATGTGTACCTGGTGAATAAACCTATAAGCAATACTAAAGAACGCAGAAAAATAATAGCAGAGAGTGTGGTGGACGCTGTGAAAATATCGCTACGAAATAAAAAGCACCTTTCTGTAAAATCTAACAGTAAAGTGTATATATGTCATCCCGATGCTTATTATGCAAGGGCTTCAGCTTAATTATTTGATTAAATTTTGGTAACCTGGCTTTTGTTCCAGGTAATTGCAGGATTCAATACTGCCGACCCGTATTTTGACAGGTGTATGCAAGGTATGTTCCAATTTTAGCTCCTGACGACAGAAGAAAGGGAGATGTTGTGAATAGAAAGCAGGAGGGAGCAGTTGCAGATTAATTTCTTTATTCTCTTTACTGAAAGTATTTATAGGCTGTAAAGCTGGCTGTGGCTGGGCTTTAGCTATAACTTGCTGCGCATATAGTGTGCTGTAGATGCACAAAAGCGGTAAAACATATAGACTGCGATAACTCATGCTTTAGATACGTATATTATTTAAATCCGGCTTTTTTTATTTCTTAATTGGTTGTTATCTAGCTATAAATATCTCGTTAAGGCAAAATTAATGCTTTGAACGGCTTAAATGAGATATTAATAT
>JAFDXS010000209.1 GCA_018267795.1 Bacteroidota bacterium
ATTTATTTGCTTGTCGCTCTGGTTTACAAACGTATAGTTGTAACTCCCCTGTTTCTTGCAGCCGGCAGCAAAAGCCACTATTACTGCCAGCAAGCACAATACATGTATCCTTTTTAAAATGTACATCTTTATTATATTATGCAATGTAAAGTTAATAAATATCCCGCTTTCATTTTGATTCTCAGCAACAGATACCGCGGTTTACAGCCATTAGTCACCAGTTAGTAAATTTTAGAAAATATGACTTCCACCGTACAATTACAGCACTATTTGCCTATATTTGAACCTTAAAAATTAAAAATCATGAAGAAACTCTTTACCCTCATTGCCTTTATAGGTTTAGCGCTTGGTGCTAAGGCACAGCACACGTGTGATTTGAAAGTTCAAGCATTTGGCCCGGCTTCATTTGGTTCTCTTGATACATTTAATGTGTATTACGTAGTTACCAATTTAGGACCGGATAGTTTTAAAGCTAATTCAGATACGCTTCTATATTATCTGAACGGTAATTTTGCAGGTGGATATATTAAGCTTGCGATGGCAGTAAATCAATCTGATACCTTTGCATTGACGCTTAATTCAGCTGCGTATTCTCATCCCGCGGATTCAACAAGACAAATTTGTATCGAAATTCGTGGTTTGAATACTTCTGCAGACTCAGTAATTGATCATGATTTAACAAATAATGAAAGTTGTATATCAATTGTTCAGTTAGATGTCAAAAATGTAACATCTAATATTGGTGATATTTCGATGTATCCTAATCCTGCACAATCTATGGCAAACTTTGATGTTAAAATAAATCAAAGCGCATCGGTTTCTGTTAAAGTTTACGATATGATTGGTCGTGAAGTTTACTCCAATAATGCAGGTAAATTAAATTCAGGTAAACATACTTTTAGTATGAGTACTAACGAACTTGCTAATGGCATTTACATTTATCAGGTTATTGTAGGTGACGAAACAAAAACAGGTAAATTCAACGTTGCTAAGTAATTTAGTTACTGATCATATTTTCTAGGCCGCTCACAAGTTGAGCGGCTTTTTTGTTTCAGAAATGTGGATATCTAAATTTGGAATCCGCATGTCAACAATAGTACCTTGCCCAATCAGGAGCATCCCAATCAAGGCCGTCATGTCGAAGGCAAGTGAGCATCTCCTGAAAATATGCAGTTAGTTTAATCAACGAACAATTGCATGCAAGTTCTTTGACATTACTATAAACTCATTGCATTGGTTTACTTTACGCTTTCCCAAATGCGACATTTTGGGGCATTTTTGCGACATTCTGCCCACTAATGTTACTTTTTATAAAAGTATAATAACATAATACAGGAAAGCCTTTCAGCCGAAAGGCCATCCCAAAACCTCCCAAAACAAAAAAGTTACATCTTGGAACATTTATCGGGTATATACATTCATTTACTCGCAGACTTATGATCTATGACTTACTACTTACGATTAGCGCACAAAATTTTACCTTTTACTAAGTCTTTTTGATTTATTTTTGCACAATTTATTTTTTTTCGATGCCTGCTACACAATCTGTTACTTATCCTGCCTGGCTCTTACTTCAAGACGGCACTTTATTCAAAGGAAAATCATTTGGCGCTAAAGGTACTACCGGCGGTGAGATCTGCTTCAATACCGGCATGACTGGTTACCAGGAGGTGTTTACAGACCCTTCTTACACAGGCCAGGTGCTCATTATGAATACCGCTTACATAGGTAACTATGGCGTAAAGAACGAGGATATAGAGAGCGACTCTGTAAAGATAAAAGGCCTCATCTGCAAAAACATATCCGAGCGCTACAGCCGCATGACGGCAAATGACAGTCTTGAGGATTACCTGGTTAAAAATAATATTGTTGCCATATATGATGTAGATACGCGTGCGCTTGTGCAGCATGTTCGCAGCAAAGGCGCAATGAACTGCGTTATTTCTACAGAAATAAATGATGAAGCTGGCTTAAAGGCAGAGCTCGCAAAAGTACCTGATATGTCAGGGCTTGAGCTTTCTTCTCAGATATCTACTAAGGAGTCTTACACGCTTGGTTCTCCAAATGCACCTATACGCATTGCCGTTATGGACTATGGAGTAAAGAGAAATATCCTTCAGTGCATGGTGGATAGGGATGCATTTGTAAAAGTATTTCCTGCCAAAACTGATTTCGCAACGCTGCAGGAATTTAATCCTGATGGTTACTTCATTTCCAATGGCCCCGGCGATCCGGCTTCCATGGATTATGCTGTAAAGACAATGAAGGAAATCCTGCAGACTAAAAAGCCGTTGTTCGGTATCTGTCTCGGCCATCAGCTCTTAGCAGAGGCTAATGATATACCAACATATAAAATGCATCACGGTCACAGAGGCTTAAACCATCCTGTGAAGAATCTTATAACAGGCAGATCAGAAATTACTACGCAAAATCATGGTTTTGGTGTAGTGCCTGAAGCAGTGCAGAAAGCAGAAAACATTGAGATCACGCATGTAAACCTCAACGATGGCTCTATAGAAGGTATCCGCATGAAAAACCAGCCGGCGTTCTCGGTGCAGTATCACCCCGAAGCTACTCCCGGCCCGCACGATTCACGTTACCTTTTCGATGATTTCATCGCAATGATAAAAGAAGGTCTTTAGCAATAGCTAATAAATAATTGTAGTAGTATCTTACAGCTCATAGATTATAGTAGTAAATGAAAAACGAAAAAATACTCATACTGGGTGCCTGCGGACAGATAGGCGTGGAACTGACCCTGGCTCTTAGGCAAACATATGGTAACGATAACGTAATAGCTACAGACATACGCGAGGAACATCCTTTGCTGCACGGCACAGGGCCCTATGTAGTCCTCAATGCTATGGATGCTGCTGCTACACATGAGCTTATAAAGAAAGAAGCCATTACACAGATATATCTTTTAGCAGCACTACTATCTGCTACTGGTGAAAAAGACCCTAAGCGTGCATGGGATATCAATATGCAGAGCTTGCTCCAGGTGCTTGATTTAGGTGTGCAGGAAAAGTTACATAAAATATACTGGCCAAGTTCTATAGCTGTTTTTGGTCCTACTACACCAAGGGATAATACCCCACAGCAAACTATTGTTGAGCCACGTACGGTATATGGCATCAGCAAATACGCAGGTGAGCTATGGTGTCAGTACTACAACCAGCGTTGGGGCCTCGATGTCCGCAGCCTGCGTTATCCCGGACTCATCAGCTGGAAGTCGGAGCCGGGCGGTGGTACCACAGATTACGCAGTAGAGATATATCACGAAGCACTGAAAAATGGCAGCTATACCAGCTTCCTTTCAGAAAATACATATCTGCCCATGATGTACATGGATGACGCAATACGCGGCACCATAGAACTAATGGAAGCGCCTGCCGATAAGATAAAATCACGCATGGCCTATAATATATCTGCTATGAGTTTTTCTCCAAAAGAAATAGCGGCTGCCATAAAATATCACATACCTGATTTTAGGATGGACTATGCACCTGACTTCCGCCAGCAGATAGCAGACGGCTGGCCCAAAAGTATAGACGACCGCGCAGCTCGCGGTGACTGGGGCTGGCAGCATGAGTTTGACCTGAACAGGATGACAAATGAAATGCTGAAACATCTCAAAGAAAAGATGCAACTCGCTTAAAATATACTGATGCCGGTCCTGATAAAGACCGGCATCTTACTCTAAACTATATGCTATGGCTAAGCAGAAACTGGTAGTGCTAAGTGGTGCAGGCATCAGTGCAGAGAGTGGCCTGAAGACCTTCAGAGACAGCGATGGCTTATGGGAAGGTTATAACATAGAAGATGTGGCTACCCCGCGAGCATGGCGCCGCAACCCCGAGTTGGTACTGGACTTCTACAACATGCGCCGCAAAAATGTAATGGAAGCCCAACCCAATGCCGCCCACATAGGCCTTGCAAAACTACAGGAGTACTACGATGTGCACATCATCACGCAAAACATAGATGATCTCCATGAGCGCGCCGGCTCTAACAATGTATTACACCTGCATGGTGAGATACTGAAGATGAGAAGTGAGCGTAATGAGCATAAGCTTTATCCAATAGTAGGAGATATAAGGTATGGAGATAAGGCAGAAGATGGTAGCCAGTTTCGCCCGCATGTAGTGTGGTTTGAGGAACCGGTACCAATGATAGAGGAGGCAGTGCCAATAATGGCTGCAGCAGATATATTCGTACTTATTGGCACCTCGCTTGCTGTCTATCCTGCTGCAGGGCTTGTTGAGTTTGTAAAGCCGGGAGTGAAGAAGTATGTGATTGATAAGCGAATACCATCAGTAGGCAGCTATAACAACGTCATTCCGATTGAAAAGCCTGCTACGGAAGGCGTTCAGGAGTTGCTGCGGCTTTTGGGGTATTAATCATACTTCCAGTTCCACCACTTTAGCTTTTCAGGTTCTCTTTTATTAGCAGCGGTTTCAGCATAGTAGACGGCACAGCGAAAGACATACAACAAACACTGATCCTGAATGGTGCCGGCATAATGATTAGATGCATCGTAAAGAGCCTGCGGGTCCTTGCCCTTTAGAGCTGCAACGCTGGTTATACCAATATTGCAAAGATCATTCGAGATGGAAATGCCTACTCCGGGAATTTGCCTCAGTTCTTTTATAGCCTGTTCCCTAGATGTCATCATCGTTAAATTATTGCTGTAAGCTGAATAAGCTATCTACAAACTCTGCCTTGTTGAATATTTGCAGGTCTTCCATTCTTTCACCCACACCTATGTACTTCACAGGTATCTTGAACTGGTTGGCTATGGCAAGCACTACGCCGCCCTTAGCAGTGCCATCGAGCTTGGTAACTGCGATGGCTGTCACCTCAGTAGCTGCGGTGAAATGCTTTGCTTGTTCCAGTGCATTTTGGCCAGTACTACCATCTAATACCAATAGCACTTCATGTGGTGCATCAGGCATTTTCTTAGATATTACGCGGCGGATCTTGCCCAGCTCATCCATAAGGTAGGCTTTGTTATGCAAGCGGCCTGCGGTGTCTATGATAACGACATCAGCATCTCTTGCTATACCGCTTTGTACAGCATCGAAGGCTACTGAGCTTGGGTCGCTGCCCATCTCTTTCTTTACTATTGGTACGCCAACGCGATCGCTCCATATTGTGAGCTGATCTACCGCTGCTGCACGGAATGTATCTGCTGCACCAAGTACTACGCTCTTGCCATTCTTT
>JAFDXS010000020.1 GCA_018267795.1 Bacteroidota bacterium
GATAGTAACAGCGGCCTTGCCAGTGATTTTGTAACCACTATTACAGCCGATAAGGCCAACAACTTATGGTTTGGAACATTAGGAAATGGTGTCAGCCGTTATGATGGGCAGGCTTTATCTTACTATACTACCGTACATGGACTGCCGGGCAATCATGTAAGGACCATTTTCGAGGACAAAAAGGAGAATCTTTGGATAGGTACAGACAGAAATGGACTCAGCAGATATGACGGCAATACCTTTGTTAACTATGGAGTGGCTCAAGGATTGCCCAATAATAATATATGGTGCGGAAATGAGGACAAATACGGCAATTTGTGGTTTGGTACCTATGGGGGTGGAATAAGCTGCTATGATGGAAAAAACTTTAAAAACTACTCTATCAAACAAGGCTTACCATCTGATAAGATACTATTCATCATTAATGACAGGAAGGGTAATGTTTGGTTTGGAACGGATACCGGGGGTGTTGTTTGTTATGATGGAACAGCCTTTATCAACTATACTACTAGCCAAGGTCTTGTGAATAATAGCGTGTGGTGTGGCTACGAAGATAAAAAGGGTAATTTATGGTTTGGTACCTCAGGCGGTATAAGCTGCTATAATGGCAAAATGTTTATCAACTATACTTCAGCACAAGGTATTGGGAGTAATACTGTTTTGTGTGCCGGAGAAGATAGAAAAGGTAATTTATGGTTTGGGACCGATGGGGACGGCTTGCTACGATATGATGGTAAAAACTTTTACGCCTTTACGACGCGTAATGGACTAGTTGATGACGTGGTGTATGATATAGTGATAGACAAACAAAACGATGTGGTATTGGGCACAAACCTGGGGGTCTCCGTGCTTAAGGGTTTTGCGCAAAAGCAAAAAAATGGTGAGGATTACAATGGTATAAATAAAATAGCACCGAATAGTGGTGTCTCAAATGCGGAGCTAAAAAAATATTACAGTCCAATCTTTGAAAACTATAGTGAAAAAACAGGCTACCCGATAAAAGATATAAATGCCAATGCGATGTTTTGCGACAGCAAAGGGATTATTTGGGCAGGGTGCGGAGATAACAAACTGGTAAGATTTGATTATGCGGCAGTATTTAAGGATACTTTGGCGCCAGTTGCGTTTATTCAATCGCTGAAGATAAATAATGTAGAGATCAACTGGTATGACCTTTTGAAGTATGCCAACAAGCAAAATAATAATGCTGATACTATACCAGCGGGAAAAATAGAAGAGGTAATACAGTATGGACATGCACTGAATAGTGAGCCGGGAAAAATGACAAAGGCATTAAAAGACATTCAATTCAAAGGACTGTCAGCTTTTAACTTTTTGCCGATCAATTTGGTATTACCCTATAACGACAATGAAATAACATTTGATTTTTCGGCGATTGCCCCAGCCAGCTATCCCTTATTACGTTACCAGTACAAATTAGAAGGATATGATAAGGAATGGAGCCCGATAACAGACAAAACAACCGCTACATTTGGTAATATTCCTGAAGGAAAATATGTTTTCAGCATAAAGGCATGTAATGTACTGGGAGTGTGGAGCAAACCTGTGTCCTACTCATTTAAAGTGCTCCCTCCATGGTATAGAACATGGTGGGCCTATTGCCTGTATGCCCTTTTTCTACTCAGCCTGATAAGATCATATGCCTATTGGCGAGAAAAAAAATTGCAATCGGAAAAGGCGCGGCTGCAGGAAATTGTGAAAGAACAACAGAGAGCTGAAGAAAAAATAAAGCATAGTGAAATAAGACTAAGACAAGCGCAGGAAATAGCACACCTGGGAAGCTGGGAAGTAAATTTCGTTACAGGTGTTTCAACCTGGTCGGAGGAGGCATGCCGGATATATGGCCTTGCTCCGAACGACAATTCACAAACTTTTGAGAGCTGGCAATCTTTTATACATCCTGATGACTTTGACTATGTAATGAAGATGACCAAAGACAGTGAAGCCAGCCTAAGCAATACTGCATACTTTCATAGAATAGTGAGAAGAGATGGAACTGTGCGGCACGTTTATTCGCAGGCACAATATGAGTTTAATGAAGAGGGCAAGCCAACAGGCATATATGGCGTAGTGCATGATATAACAGAACTGAAAGAACATGAGGAAGAAGTACGAAAAAGCAATGAACGATTTAAACTGGTGATGAAGGCCACACGTGAGGCAATAATAGACTGGGATATTGAAAGTGATACGACAGTGTGGGGCGATGCGTTTTATGAATTGTTTGGATATAGCCAAAGTACATCTCATGACCATTTATGGTCGGAGAACATACATCCTGATGATAAGGCAAGGGTAATGAGCGATTTGCAAAAAGCAATGCACAATAAATCTAACGATGTGTTTTTTGCGGAATTCAGATTCCTGAAAGCTAACAGGGAAGTAGCCTATGTGCAACATACGGCAATATTTATAAGGGATAAAAATGGCAAGCCTATAAGAGCGATAGCCTCCATGGTGGATGTAACTACTGCGAGAGAAAGGCTTCGCAAAATAGAAGCGCAAAATGCCGCATTAAAAGAGATAGCATGGATACAGGCACACCTGGTACGTGCACCACTTGCGAGCCTGATGGGCCTGGTAGCGCTAATGAAATATAAAGAGGAATATGGTATAAACGAAGCTGACCTAATAGAAAAGATTGAAACTGAAGCCCGCAATCTGGATGAGATAATAAACACTATTGTGAAAAAGGCCGAAGCAATAAAATCTGATTTGAAAGACGATTAATGGTGCCTATCGTATCTCTATGTTTTTAGTTGCTGCATCCATGTTTTCTTTCTTGGGCAAAAATATCTGCAGGATGCCGTCTTTGTATATAGCGCTAATACTGCCGGTATCTATTACATTGTCGATAGTAAAGCTGCGTATAAAAGAGCGCAGCATATATTCCCGGCGAAGCCAATTATCATGTTTACTATTGCTTTTTGACTTTTCATCGTAGGATACTGTGAGTAAAGAACCTTCTACATCGATCTTGAAGTCGTCTTTGAGCAAGCCCGGCGCTATTACGTGTAATTCATAGAGCTTATCTGCATCACGAATGTTAACCTGTACGAGACGGGGATCGCCGGAATTGCTGATATCGGCAAACAAGCGATATTGCTTTTGTTTGATGGGTTTCGTGACATTGTATTTGTATTGCTTAATGAAATTCCTTTTATACCAGGACAGAGCAGGATTTCTTAATAATGCGATAATGCAAGCAAATGCAAAAGCTTTTAACGCTATTTCCCTATAATCGCCTTTAACGTCAATAAATAAAAGAAACTCTGCTGCAACAATCAAAGAGACAACAAATGCCAGGGCTGTTTTTTTATATGACATGGCTTGTTTGCGTTGAAGTTTTCATAGTCTTTTGTAGTTAGGTCTTTATTCAGCTACGCAATGCGAAATCATATTAAACTATCCATATAAAAAATGAAAAAGGAGTTTAACTACTCAAAAAATCAGAGCTATGGTGGCGATTGCCAAAAAGGATCTGAGGGTTTTATAGGATTATTAATATATGTAAATTGTTTTCAGGTTTTAAAGGTAAGGAAAACTTTATTTAATATAACAAGCAGTGTATCAAATAAATGTAAACAATTTTGTTAAGGGCAAATATATTACTACCCGTTAATAAACTGTATAGGGATTATTTATATTAAGGTTTTCAGAAGAGGTTATAAAGAAGGGCAGTGCATACAATGCACTGCCCTGTTTTTTTAAACAGAAAGACTATTTCTGAACAACAAAACGAATGGCTGCGGTGCCCCCATCGTTTGTTATTAAATGCAAGGTGTACATACCAGGACTGAGGCCAGGTATAAAAAATTCGTTGTTTAAAATACCTGCCTGAATATATACAGTGCCGTTATAAACCTGCTGACCTATGACGTTTGTTATTTGAAACGAAGCGGGACCGGTGTGAGATTCATTAAGAGCAGCATGCAACATGAAATTGCCCTGGTTAGGATTGGGGTAGAGTGTGAGTGTGCCGGCAAGGTTGCCTACCTGTGCAACGGCAGTTTTGCTGCGCATAGTGAGGCTATTGCTGGTGCCTGATACAGCGGAAAGACATTGTGCATCGCTAAACATAACACAATGAATAATATCGCCTACGGCTACATCGTTAGTTACATAAACATTGGTATCGATACCGGGGATCTTGTGTGTATTCTTATACCATACGTAGGTGGGGTGCTTACCTCCATTGACCGGGTGCGCGGTGAATGTAACTGTGGTGCCGGGTATAGGGATAACATTAGGACTATCTGTGATGGTAACAGATGGTGTGGCCGGTGGAAGAAGATGAAGCGTGTCGTTGTTGGTATAAACATATGGTGACATGGGACAAACATCTTGGCTGGTAACAATACATGCTATACGATCGCCGTTGCTTATACTGTCCGGAAGAAGCATTACAGTGTCCTTTATTGCCCCAACAATATTTTTGCCGTTCCGTATCCATTGATAAGTGGGAGGAATAGTATAACGTGTAGCGCGAACCATAAATACAGCTACATTGACTTTTTCGCAGAGTGTATTTCCTACGAGGGCAGTGATATTTGCGTCGATACTAGGATGAGATGGGACGACTGTTATGCCAATCTTGTTACTAGTGGTATCTCTTGGGATAGCACAACCATCAAGACTTATAATGGTGCATTTTACGGTATCGCCAGTATTGAGTAACGCACCATAAGTATGAAACTTGTTGCTATTGGCCCCAACAGTATCTCCATTTACCTGCCAAATAAAAGTAGGGGTATTAGCATAGCCTGATACTATGGCTGTAAAGGTATCGAGAGTATAAGTGCAAAGGTATGGGTAGCCATTGTCCTTGATAGTGACAGAAGGTGTATAAGCATGCAATGTGTCGATTTGTAACGAGTTGCCAGAAGTAACTATAGATGGAGATGCGCAGCCGAGGCTGCTGGTCATGACGCAACTAACACTATCGCCCCTGTGAAAATCGGTATCAATAAAAGGAGTTAATAAATCTGTTGTTGCAACATTTATACCGTTTACTTTCCATTGAAAAGACGGATTGTCGCCACCGTTAACTGGTGGATTTGAAAAAAATGATATACTCTTCATACCCGGGCATATGGCAACCATAACCCGAGGTATTTTTACACTACTAGGTGAACCTATGGAAAATAAAGGTGTAACTGTGAGCGTAATAGTATCATTAGCAGCAGTGCTACTATTACTGAAAGTAGTAACAGTAGCGGTGTATATGCCAGTATCAACAGGCGTGAAAGTATTACGTATGGTATCTGTAAACTTCTGAATGCGTTGATTATTGTAGTCAGCAACATAAACATTGTTTCGAGTATCGAGTGCAATGCCTTGCGGGGCGTCTAATAAAGCAGCTGAACTACCACTGCTGCCTGTAGCACTGCCACCTATAGTAATGCCGCCGGAGGCACCTGATGGCCATAACTGAATACGATTGTTACCGGCATCTGTAATGTATATGTATCCACGGCCATCTACTGACACAGCAGATGGAGCATTTAACAATGAAGCTGAAGTACCTGAAGTGCCGGAAGAACTCCCTGCTACCGTGCTGCCTGATGAAGCACCTGAAGTCCATTTTTGAATGCGGTTATTGCCAGCGTCAGCCACGTAGATATTCGCTGAAGCATCTACAAATAATCCGCGGGGATTATTAAAAAGAGCAGCGGTGCTGCCAGCAGTGCCTGAGGAGCTGCCGGCTATGGTACTGCCGGAAGTAGCGCCTGAAGCCCATTTCTGAATACGGTTGTTACCAGCATCAGCGATATATAGATTGCCTGTTGCGTCTCTGAAAACAGCTACAGGATTATTTAAAAGAGATGCAGAACTACCGGAGGTGCCGGAAGAGCTGCCTGCTACGGTAGTGCCGACAGTATCACCCGCTTTCCATTTTTGAATGCGGTTGTTGCCTGCATCGGCGATGTAGAGATTGCCGGCTGTGTCAACAAAAATACCTGCGGGATTATTTAGTTGCTTTGCCGTGCTGCCAGCAGTGCCTGTACCGGCAACGGTGATGGTGAGCGAATCTGTGCGTTTTTGAATGCGGGCATTTAGCTTATCTGCTATGTATATATTGCCATGCTTATCTACAAACACAGCATCAGGGCCATGCAGATAGGCGCCGGTAGTGCCCGCAGTATCTGTAACGCCAACGGCAGTAAAGGCACTTGTTTGCCAAAAGGCAGAGTCTGTTTGTAAGACAGTGGTTCCTTTTTTCCAGGTAATTTTTGCAGGGTTAATGCTGCTATAGCAGGTGTGTGTGTGGCCGGGGCACCGAGTGCCTGAGATGGAAACTACAGGAGTTTGTGCTGTGACTGTACAAGGCAGGCCAAGCAAAGCAGCCAATAGCATACAACGTGTAGAAAATTTAATCATCAAAAAGGTGTTTATGGTGGTTTATAACAATGAGTTATTTTATTGAAAAATTAAAATAACAAATGGTTATTCTATTGTAAGAAAAGAAAAATTATTGATAAATGCAATATGTGTAGGGTTATGAAACAAAAAAGGGTCTGAACGATTGTCCAGACCCTTTGATGAATTAATTAAGATAAGTAAATTAACCTTTAAGTACAGTGCGGCTGATGACAATGCGCTGTACCTCGCTGGTGCCTTCGTATATCTGCGTGATCTTGGCATCGCGCATGAGGCGCTCTACGTGGAATTCTTTTACATAGCCATAGCCACCGTGTATCTGTACTGCCTCGTTGGTAACCCACTGAGCAATATCGGATGCATACAGCTTGGCCATAGATGCTGCAAGCGTGTAGTCCTGGCCCTGGTCTTTAACCCATGCAGCTTTGAGGCAAAGCAGGCGGGCTGCTTCTACGGCAGTTGCCATATCTGCGAGCTTGAACGCTACAGCCTGGTGATTAGATATTTCCGTACCGAAGGCTTTACGTTCTTTAGAATATTTTAAAGCCAGCTCGTAAGCACCGCTGGCAATACCCAGTGCCTGAGCCGCTATGCCTATACGGCCACCCGCGAGCACCTTCATAGCGAAAGTGAAACCAAAGCCATCATCGCCGATGCGGTTTTCTTTAGGCACCTTTACGTCCTGGAACATGATGCTGTGTGTGTCGCTACCGCGGATACCCAACTTATTTTCTTTAGCACCTACAGTAACGCCGGGGCTATCCTTTTCTACTATCAGTACGTTGATACCTTTGTGGCCTTTTTCAGGATAAGTTTGTGCTATAACGAGGTAATAAGATGCAGAGTTACCGTTGGTAATCCAGTTCTTAGTACCATTTAATAGATAATAGTCACCCTTATCTTCAGCAGTGGTGCGCTGAGAAGTAGCATCAGAGCCAGCTTCGGGTTCGCTAAGCAGGAAAGCGCCCAGCTTTTGGCCTGAAGCTAACTGCGTAAGGTATTTTTGCTTTTGTTCTTCGTTGCCATATTTTTCCAAGCCCCAGCATACGAGCGAGTTATTTACACTCATACAAACAGAAGTAGAAGCATCTATCTTGGATATTTCTTCCATAGCCAAAACATATGAAACAGTATCCATGCCAGAACCGCCGTACTTAGGATCAACCATCATGCCTAAAAAGCCAAGCTCACCCAGTTTCTTTATCTGCTCAACAGGGAACTTTTGTTTTTCATCACGCTCGATAACGCCTGGAAGTAATTCATTCCTTGCGAAATCGCGGGCTGCCATTTGTACTGCAATCTGCTCTTCTGAAAGTTGGAAATTCATATTTGATAAAAAATTGTTGTATGTTCTGAAAATAACGCTGCAAACCTACGTTATTATAAAGAAAAAAAGAACCGATACGTATTAAGTAAATTATTAAAAGAAGCCCTTTGTTTAATAATACTTATGGATTTTGGAGATTTTCTCATCTTTACGATAAGAAGCTGCATTTGGAAAACTATTCCCAACATAGCAAACTGAGCGATGAAGAGTTGCTGCAGGCCTACAGAGCAGGCAGGGATAATACATGGCTTGGTTACCTGCTGCAGCGCTACACCATGCTGTTGCTGGGTGTGGCCATGAAATACGTAAAAGATAAGGAAAAGGCGCAGGATGCAGTGCAGCAGGTGTTTGAAAAAGTATTAACCCATTTACCGGAAGGAGAAATACATAATTTTAAAGGATGGCTGTATATACTGATGCGTAACCATTGCCTGCAACAACTTAGAGATAAAACGCACATCATAGGCGATGAAGGGCTAAGTAACATAGCTGCGGAAGCAAATGGAGAAGAGGTGCAAATGAAAAACTATACGCTGGAACAAATGGAGGCAGCGATAGAAGAACTAAGTGAAGAGCAAAAACAGGCAATTGTATTATTTTACCTAAGGAAAAAGAGCTACCAGCAGATAATGGAAAGTACAGGCTATAGCTTTGAACAGGTGAAAAGCTATATACAGAACGGGAAGCGAAACCTGAAACTAATACTACAGAAAAAACTGGCTGAACGTAAATGAACGATTTGAATGACATATTGCGAGAGGATAAAGGCAAGCTGCCTGAAGATAAGCTGCTGGCTTACCTGGAGGGAAGGCTGTCGCCGGAAGAGCAACATGAAGTGGAGCAGTGGCTAGGCAAAGAAGGAATGGAAGGTGATGCCCTGGAAGGACTGAAGAGTATACCGCTTGGGGAAACAAAAGATGCAGTAGATAGAATAAACCATGAATTGCGCAAACAACTAATACCGAAAAAGCGAAAGCGCAGACAAATAAAAGATAACCCCTGGGCTGTACAAGCAGTGGTAATAATACTATTGCTTATTATCTTAGCCTACATAGTAATAAGAATAGCCATAAAAAAGTAATCCCTATGAAACAGTTTATTGTTTTAATGCTGCTGCTGTGCAGTGAGCTGGTATATGGAAAAGGTGATAGTGTGATGGTGAGGAACCTTTACTGCTCTAAGGCAGATAGTATGGTGCTATTTGTGGAAGGGAATAATGTGATACAGGTATATGGTGCAGGCGTGAGTGCGGCAGAACTGAAACTTAAAAGCCTTGACAGGGCGCTGAGAATAGGTGATATAAAACAACAGGGCGATACCCTTACAGCACTTGCAATGCCCTATACAACAGCGAAACGACTAAGGTTAGCAGTAGTAAATAAGAAAACTAATAAACTTTATAAAGAGGTGAGCTTTGTGGCGGCTACGATACCGGAGCCCAAGGCTAAAATAGGCACGCTGAAGGACAGTGTGGTGACGAAGAAAGAGCTGCTGAACCAGGATAATGTGCACCTAGTTTTCCCGAACTCGCTGTACAGCTATCCGTACCGGATACAGAGGTATACCTTCAAGGCACAGTATAAAGACAAAAACATATCCATACCAGTACAGGGGCTGTTTATACCTATAGAGGTAAAAAAGGCTATAAAAGAACTACCTGCTAATACTGTGGTGAGCTTTACTGACATTACGGCGATGTGCCCGGACTGTGCGGGACGGCAGCTACGAGATATTAAAATTTTGGTAAGATAGCGTGTGCAAATATGTAACTTCTTTAAAAATCGTAACTTGCATAGCTGGCCAAAACAGGCTTATAGTATAATAATTCTCAATGCATTTAGCAGGCAAAAAGATTGTATTTGCAGTAACAGGTAGTATTGCTGCATATAAGACACCGCAACTGGTGCGATTGCTAATAAAGGCAGGCGCAGATGTAAAGGTAATAACCACAGCAGCAGCTGAAGACTTTGTAAGTCCGCTGGCTCTGGCTACTGTGTCTAAACACCCGGTGGCAGGCAATATAAGCGATGGCGCTGCATGGAATAACCATGTAGAAATGGGGCTATGGGCAGACGCAATGATAGTAGCGCCCTGTAGTGCCAATACACTAGCCAAACTGGCAAATGGGCTTTGTGATAACCTGGTGTGTGCAGTGTACCTATCGGCAAGATGCCCTGTATTTATAGCGCCGGCTATGGATGAGGATATGTGGCTGCATGCAAGCACAAGGCAAAACCTGCAAAAAGTGCGAACCTATGGCAACCAGATAATACCTGTAGCGCATGGCGAACTGGCCAGCGGGCTGATAGGTGAGGGCAGAATGGCAGAGCCGGAAGATATAGTAAAATACCTTGATCATTTTTTCTCGGATAATAATAAGCCACTAAAGGGAACAAAGGCACTGGTGACTGCGGGGCCTACTTATGAACGACTGGACCCGGTGCGGTTTATAGGCAACTTCTCAAGCGGGAAGATGGGGATAGCTATAGCGGAAGCACTGGCGAATAAGGGAGCGCAGGTGACACTGGTGCTTGGCCCATCTCATCTGCAAACATACCATGCGAATGTGACTACAGTGAAAGTGGAAAGTGCTGCGGAAATGTACAAAGCATGCATGGATATATTTGCGCAAGTGCAAGTAGCTGTGCTTGCGGCTGCGGTAGCCGACTACAGACCAGAAGAAATAGCCGATGAGAAAATAAAAAAGGCAAATGAAACGTTTGAGATAAAGCTTGCAAAAACAACAGATATACTTGCCTCTCTGGGTAAAATAAAACAAGCGGGGCAACTACTGATCGGCTTTGCACTGGAGACGACAAACGAACTGGACAATGCAAAGAAAAAACTGCAAGCTAAAAACGCAGATATGATAGTGCTGAATTCGCTACGTGATGAAGGTGCAGGTTTTGGACATGATACCAATAAAATAACGCTGATAGATGCAGCAGGTGAAAAATCATTGCCATTGCAAAGTAAAGGAGAAGCCGCAGAGGCTATTGTGAATCATATATTGGAATTGAGACATGCTGAAAAAACTGCTTAGTGTAGTGTTACTGATAACCAGTGGCGTGGCAGTGCAGGCACAGGAACTGAACTGCAAGGTGACTATACTGCATGAAAAAATATTAAATACAGACCCGCAGGTGTTTAAGGATATGACTAAAGCCGTAACGGACTTTATGAATACCCGTAAATGGACAAGCGATGAATTTCAAACAGCGGAGAAGATAGATTGCAATATTCTTTTCAATCTTACCGGCAAGATAAGCGGGGATGATAATGGCTACCAGGGAACATTGAGCATACAGGCTTCGAGACCGGTATTTAACTCATCATACAATAGTACTACGGTAAACTATGTGGATAAGGATATCGTGTTTCACTTTACACAGTATGGTGCATTGCAATTTGACGACAGGAATATAAGCGGTACTGATCCATTGGCATCTAACCTTACTGCGGTGCTTGCCTACTATGCTTACTTGATAATAGGGCTGGACTATGACAGCTTCTCACCGAATGGTGGTACTGACTACCTGAAGAAAGCACAGAATATAGTAAATAATGCACCTGAAGCAGGTAACTCCATACCCGGCTGGAAGGCTGTGGATGGAACACGTAACCGCTACTGGATAATAGACCAGCTGCTGAGCCCCCGCTTCCAGGATGTTCGTAGCTACTGGTACACACTGCACCGTGAAGGGCTGGATAATATGTACAACAAGCCAGATACGGCAAAGCTAAAGATACTAAGCGGCTTGCCAAAGCTAAGCGAAGTGAATAAAGAGAACCCTAACTCTATATTGCTTCAATTTTTCTTCAATGCCAAGGCTGATGAGATGATAAAAATACTAACGCAGCTACCCAAGCCTGACCGGGCGCAGTATATACCAATGCTGATGGCAATGGATGTGCCGGATGCTGCTAAATACAACAGCCTAAAATAAAACGACAAAACACACGAATGAAAAAGTATATGAGCCTCCTGCTGTGCATGGTATTAGCTATCTCCTGCCAGAAGAAACAATCTGGCAGCGATCATCTGTCGCAAAGCCAGATGGGAAAAATACTTTTTGATGTGCAGCTTGCGGAAGCCTACAGCACTATGGTAACGAAAGATACCGTACATAAACTGGTAGGCAGAAACATGGATTCGCTGAGTGCCTACTATAAAGAAATATTAGCCCACCATAAGGTATCAGAACAGCAATTTAATAATAGCCTTGCCTACTACAGGGAGCACCCCGATGAGCTGGATAGCATATATACAAAGATGCTGCCTGAGTTTGAAAAGCTACAGGCCGAGTATAAATTAAAATAGATAAATCTACTTAAGCAGTGCCAGCGTATTTTTCATGCGTTCCAATGCTTCTTTCAGCGTATCGAGCGAAGTGGCAAAGGAGATGCGGATGCAA
>JAFDXS010000210.1 GCA_018267795.1 Bacteroidota bacterium
CCAATGCATGCTTCACAGCAGCATTCAGGTATGCATACATCAGCCGATCGTCTTCAAACTTTACTTCCTGCTTGGTAGGGTGCACATTCACATCTACGCGTGCAGGGTCTATTTCAAGAAACAATACATAAAACGGGAATGCCTCTTTTTCTATCAATCCCTCATAAGCCTGTACTACTGCATGATGCAGGTATGCATTGCGTATAAAACGATTGTTTATAAAAAAGAACTGCATGCCGCGTGTGCGTGTAGCAGCTTCCGGCTTGCCTATAAAGCCGTTTATATTCAGCACATCAGCCTGTTCTTCCACGGGCACCAGGTTCTTTTCATAAGAACTGCCTAGTAGTGCTATGATCCTTGTTTTCAGGTTGCCTGCTTCCAGGTGGTATTGCTCCACATTATTATTCCAGAGGCGAAAAGCAATTTTAGGATAAGCTAAGGCTATGCGCGTGAACTCATCCAGTATATGGCGAAACTCTGTGGTATTGCTTTTAAGGAAATGCCTGCGTGCCGGTACATTGTAAAACAGGTTCTTAACCATGATGTTTGTACCTACAGGTGTAGCGCAGGCTTCCTGCAGTTTTACATCAGTGCCTTCTATCACTATGCGTGAGCCTATTTCACTGCCCGCCATACAGGTTTTCATCTCTACCTGTGCTACGGCAGCAACGGAAGCAAGTGCTTCACCACGAAAGCCCATTGTCCTGATAGTGAACAGGTCATTTATGTTGCGAATCTTTGATGTGGCATGGCGCTCAAAGCTCATGCGTGCATCTGTAGGGCTCATACCCTTGCCATTGTCTATTACCTGCAGCAGTTCCTTACCGGCATCTTTTATAACCAGTTGTATCTCAGTGGCACCGGCATCTATGGCATTTTCCAGTAATTCTTTTACAGCAGACGCGGGCCTTTGTATCACCTCTCCTGCGGCGATCTGGTTGGCTATATGGTCTGATAATAATTGAATTACGTCGGGCACAGCTTAACTAAATTTTGGCAAAGGTAAGACATAGCTACTTCAGTTGCCGAGCGTCAAAAAAGGTTATTTTTGTTAAATGGCGGTAAAAGGAAAATGTCTATCCATATTAGTAATACTCTTCATGTTGATGCCTGCTTTCACAAAAGCGCAGGTACGAATACAAAATAAGAAAACCTGGGTAGATAGCATTTATAATAAGCTTACTGAGGAAGAAAGGATAGGGCAGCTGTTTATGGTAGCTGCTTACTCCGGCGGAAAAAATTATAACGAAGATAAAATAACCCAACTGCTCACTAACCACCAGATAGGCGGGCTTATATTTATGCAAGGCGGTGCGGGTCGCCAGGCTAACCTGACTAATAAATACCAGGATATGGCGCAGGTGCCATTACTCATAGGTATGGATGCCGAGTGGGGCTTGGGTATGCGCCTGGATAGTATTAAGAATTTTCCGCGCCAGATGATGCTCGGTGCTACGCGCGATACTATGTGGGCATATGAAATGGGGATGGCTATAGCCTACCAGTGCAAACGATTAGGTGTGCATATAGATTTTGCGCCGGATATAGATGTAAATAATAACCCGCTGAACCCCGTTATCAATTTCCGTTCTTTTGGTGAGGATAAAACGCGTGTTGCCAAAATGGGTATTGCCTATATGCATGCATTGCAGGGCAACGGTATAATGGCTTGTGCCAAGCACTTCCCCGGTCATGGAGATACCAATGTAGATTCTCATAAAGACCTGCCTGTAATAAATAAGTCGCTTGCACAATTGGATACATTGGAATTGTACCCTTTTCATCAATTAATAAAGGCAGGTGTAAAAAGTATAATGATAGCACACCTGAATGTGCCATCTTTAGATACAGGCGCACACATGGCAACCACCCTTTCTAAAAATACTGTAACGGGATTGCTAAAAGAAAGAATGGGTTTTAAGGGATTAATATTTACCGACGCACTGAATATGCAGGGCGTTGCAAAATATTTTAATCCCGGCGAAGTGGACCTGCAGGCATTTCTTGCAGGTAATGATGTGCTGCTTTTTTCACAGGATGTGCCAACTGCCGTAGGCAAAATAAAAAATGCTGTGGATAGCGGCCTGGTATCGCAGATGGATTTAGAACAGCGCGTGAAGAAAATATTAGGAGCTAAATATGATGCGGGACTTGCACAAAGAAAAGTGATTGACCCGGTACATGCTACTGAAGATCTGAACAGGTATACAGACGCGCTGAAGAAACAAATAGCGAAAGCAGCGGTAACAGTAATAAGAGATGAGAACGGCATTGTAAATAAAGTGAACCGGAATATGCATATAGCATACCTGGGTATTAATACAGATACTACTACCCTGCTATACCAGCAATTGAGAGATTCGCTGCGCGTCATTATTCCCAATTTCTGGGTATCAAGAAATAAAGTTTCAGATACAGCGCTTATGAGCAAGCTGCCTTATTATGACGCTGTAATTGTTGCTATTCATAATACTACTTTCTATCCCGGCAGCACAGGTAATTATGGTCTTAGCGATGACCAGGTGGCACTGGTGAAACAATTGCAAACGCAAGGCAATACGATGATAGCAGTATTAGGCAATGCCTATATTATGCAAAATTTTTGCGAGGCCCGCTCTGCACTGGTAGCTTATGAAGATGACAGCGTAACAGAGCATGTAGTAGCTAATCTGCTATTGAGGAAATTTAAACCTAAAGGCAAACTGCCTGTAACTCCTTGTACGGTAATGCCGCTCATTGCTGCAAAGCCTGCCCCTGTGCTGAAAGTGCCTGTGCCGCTAACGAAAACCATTTTCCCTGTTGATGCCGGTGTTGTGGCGCCTCAGGCATTAGATAAGCTGAACCTGTTTTTACAACGTTGTATAGTAGACCAGGCATTCCCCGGCTGTAGGGTGGTGGCCTCCAAAAACGGTGTTGTGTTTTATGACAAGTCGTTTGGGTATTATACATATAGCAAACAAAAGCCTGTAGATAGCAATACTATATATGACCTGGCATCACTGACTAAGGTAGTAGCTACAGACCTGGCTGTTATGCACCTGTATGATATAGGCAAGCTGCATCTTGATAAAACAATAGGCGACTACCTGCCCTGGACAAAAGGCACTAACAAAGCAGGGCTGCACATAAGAGACCTGTTGTTGCACCAGGCCGGCCTTAAAAGCTGGATGCCTTTTTATAAGGAAACGCTGGATGAAACAGGTAATTTGAAACAAGACCTGTACTCTAATATTCCAACTAAGAAGTATAGCATACTGGTTTCAAAAGACCTGTACCTGCGCAATGATTACCCTGATACAATATGGAGCGAGATATTAGCCAGCCCGCTGGAGAATACCGGTAAGTATGTGTATAGTGATCTAGACTATTATTTTCTTGCCGCCATTGTGCAACAAATAACAGGCAAGACAATAGATAAGTATGTGGACGAACAGTTTTATAAACCGATGGGCTTAAGGCACACTAGCTATAAGCCGCTGGAAAAATTTGATGTTTCAAGTATTGCCCCTACCGAAAACGATTTGATATTCCGTCATAGCCAGTTGCAAGGTTATGTGCACGATCAGGGAGCTGCGCTGTTTGGTGGTGTGCAGGGACATGCGGGCGTTTTCGCAAGTGCAGATGATGTAGCAGCTATTTTTCAGATGTTTTTGAATAAGGGAGAGTACAAGGGCAAAAGATATTTCAAAGCGTCGACTATAGAATACTTCAGTGCCTATAACAGCCGTATCAGCCGCAGAGGGATAGGCTTTGATAAGCCAAATGCCGATGCGGAAGATGGTGGCCCTGCCGGTGATCGTACTACTGGCTATGCTTTCGGGCACCAGGGCTATACCGGCACCTGTGCATGGGCTGATCCTGGTACGGGAGTAGTTTTTGTATTCTTATGCAATCGGCTATACCCTGGTGCTGATGGCAAAAGCAGCAACAAGATCAATCAGCTGAATGTGCGTACTGTATCACAGGATTATATTTACGAAGCTTTAGGCATTCCTGTCAATCATGATCGCCCGGAAGTATATAAGAAGGTGATAAACGAAAACTATTAATATCCGTTAAATAATATTTCACCCTTGTGCAACCCACAATTTCACAATTTTTAACACATGCATGCTTTGATTATTTAAACATTACTTACACATTTGTTGTGGAATAGGTTCCTTCAGCTTTTGGTCTAAAATAATAACTGTTTCGTCGTAAATAGTTCTCCGGTCGGTCTATAAAATATTTTTTTGCAACATTATTTGATTGCGCTTAAACCCCATTAAATGCTATGAAGCATCTCTTCATTTTATTTTTATTAGGCTCGTCTTATTTATGCACTGGTCAGTCTTACACCATAAAAGGTTCTATTTCGGATACTTTGAATAGTACACATTTGCCAAATGCCAGTGTTACATTGTTGAGAGCTTCTGATTCTATTATGGAAACTTTTACGCGCACTGATGACAATGGTGCTTTCGAATTGCACCCTGATACGGCCGGCAGGTTTCTTATTATGATCACTTTTCCCGGCTTTGCAGATTATGTAGATATAGTAAAGATAAAAGACGACCATACACTGGAATTAGGTGACATACCTATGATATCACGCAGCCACTTGCTGAAAGAAGTAGTTTTTTCTCAGCAGATAGCTGCCATAAAAGTTAAGGGAGACACTACGGAATACATGGCAGACAGCTTTAAGGTGAAAGATAATGCCACCGTGGAAGAATTGCTGAAACGATTACCCGGTATACAGGTTGATAAAGACGGGAAGATAGTGGCACAGGGTGAGAAGATAGAAAAGATATTAGTGGATGGTGAAGAGTTCTTTTCTGATGACCCTGCTGTAGTGATAAAAGGACTACAGGCAAAAACAGTAGAGAAAGTGCAGGTATATGATAAGAAAAGCGACCAGGCTGAATTTACAGGTATAGACGATGGGCAGAAAACAAAAACCCTGAACCTGGAGCTGAAGGATGACATGAAGAAGGGATACTTTGGTAAGATAGATGCAGGCGGCGGCACAGATGGCTACTTTGAGGACCAGGCAATGATTAATGCTTTTAAAGGTAAACGGCAATTATCTGCGTTCGGCATTATGAGCAATACGGGAAGGGTGGGCCTAGGCTGGGCAGACAGAGATAAATTTTCTTCGGGTAATGGTACTACTACGGTTGATGATGAG
>JAFDXS010000211.1 GCA_018267795.1 Bacteroidota bacterium
GTACCATTATATTGTTATCTACCGCTGCCTGGCATATCTCGTTTATGCGTCTGTACACACGTTGCCATTCTGTGGTTTCAGCATCATTAAGCGTAGCCCCGGAATGTATTTTCTCCAGCAGCGCAAAGCGTGCAAAGCCGGTTATTTTTATACTGATAAATGGTATATGTTCCTGGGTAGCAGCATATTTTATAGCATTAATAAACTCGGGTACAGCCTTGTCGAATTCTGCCTCGCCTTCCTTGCCTTCTACGCCATAATCCAGTATCACGCCAATGTCATATTTTCCCAGCACATCTGCTGTGTGGGCTGCTTCTGCCATTGTTTCACCCCCGCAAAACTGTTTGAAAATGGTGCTTTTTATAAGTCCATCGATAGGTAAATGTAAGGCTAATGCACCCTTGGTTGCTATCATCCCCAATTTCGTCAAAAGCGGCGAATTCATTGAAGAAAAAAGGAATTTTGCCTGCTTTAGTTCTTTGTTTGTACGGTACTTAAATGCGATCTCGGTATTATCAAATTCAGGGAGCATATTGTAAATATAGAAGCTGCAAAAATAGCAGGCTTATCTGAGGCTTGAAAATTTCTTTAAGGCTAATTTTTTTTGTCGTTGGAACTTAGAATGTCTATCTTTACCAAAATCATTTCTATCTGTTAAAAATATATTACGATGAAAAAATTGTTTTTACTTTCAGTGACGGCGGCTCTTTCAGTTAGCGCGCTTGCTCAGTCGGGAGGTAGGTCTATCGTGTTAGACGGCGGTACACATGTTGATTATGGAACACCATACTCAGGCGCTAAAACTGCTCCTATGGCTAATCCTTCTAAAGAGCTTAATCACTCTTTTTCTAATGTAGGTGCTAAAAAAACCTCTCCTGATCCAAGGTTTTATAGCTATTTCTACTTTATTGACCAGATTCTTGGTAATCCATTTACAGGTAGCACTAACTTAACTGTTCTGCAGCCAATATGGTTTGACTCTACCGTATTACAGCGCTTCAGCACTGGTTACCACACGATCAACTATATCTCTGCAGCAAATACAATCGATCCTACTGCAGATGAATTTAACAATGATACTGACCTTATAAACTCGGTTTACGGTCTTACAAGCGGTGCTGGTAACTTAATGAAAGTAACTACTACAGATGACTACAGCGTAGATTCTATCTATGTAGCTGGTACTTACTACCTTGCTAAGCCATCACGTACTACATGGGATTCTCTGATTATTTCTGTAGTGCCTAGCGGTAACTACTACTACTGGCCTAAAGCAACTACTGGTTGGGTGACAAACTATACATCAGATGATACACTTCGCGGATATGCCCCTACTTTTGTAGATAGCGTACGCAGAATGGCATTGTCTAACAGCACTACCGATCTTGGCCAAAGCTGGGTTGTAGGTTTAGATCCTGCTACTATGGGTGATGCTCCAGACCCTACTTCAGGTTCTGTAAATGTACGTACTTTCCGTTGGGCTCCTCCTGGTGGTTCTATACACATCCCTGCAGGTCATACATTCACTATCTCTGTTACTTTCAAATCAACTGATAGCTGGATACGTAATGTTGACTCTATTTATGAGTTCAACCGTTTCATGCCTTACTGGGGCTTTGAATATGCTTCTCCGGGTGGTTACATGACTTATCAGCGTAACACTTATAAGAACGATCGTAACATGGGTGACCTGATGTTCTGGGATGACAGCTCACAGTATCTGCCTGTTCTTCCAATCCAGGGCTTTAACCTGCCTAACTCTAAATTCTTCCTGTATGAATATGCTGCTATGAGCGCTCAGATCAGCTGCCCTACTTGTAAGACAATAGCAACTCTAGCTGTTAATAACGTAGTAGGTACTATTGCGGGTGTTAATGCATACCCTAACCCTGCTAATGACAATGTTGCTATCTCTTACAAATTATCTCAGGCTTCTGATGTAACTGTTACTTTGTCTAATACAATTGGCCAGGTAGTAAGCACACAGCGTATGGGTAATACTTTAAGCGGTAAAACAACTTTCAACACCTCAAATTTAGCAGAAGGTGTATATTTCTACACTGTTCTGGCTAATGGCGAGCGTTCAACCGGTCGCATTGTAATTTCTCACTAAGATTAATTACTAAAATGATATAAAAAGAGGGCAACTATAGTTGCCCTCTTTTGTGTTTATTGGAAAATATATTAATTATTATTACAGAAGAGTGACGTTAATAAACTACGTTATTTATACTAAAAAAAGTATATTAGAGTAATAAAATCATCTACAATGAAGAAATTATTATTACTCTTTACCGCAGTAACCCTTTCTTTCATTTCGCAAGCACAGTATGAAAGTAGATCAATAGTGCTTGGAGAAGATGCTACCGAGTTTCACAATCCGGTTGAAGTAAACAAAGGCGTGAGCGCCCCTGTTACACATCCGTTAGGTTTTCTTAATTCTAATTTTAGTAATTCTGGTGCTAAAAAAACATCCGTAGGAGCTCCAAGATGGTATAGCCATTATTATACTGTAGATCAGCTATTAGGAAACACCTTTACAGGATCAAGCCCGTTGTATATCCAAATTCCTTTATGGAATGACTCTGCTGTAACACAGCTATATTATGATGGCAGCCGGTATTATTACGGCGCTATTAATTTCTGTGGGATAGGCCAGGTAATAGACCCAATACATTTTCAATCATATAGAGATACTGATCTTCTCAATTCTATGTATGGCCTTACAAGCGGTGCCGGCCAGTTGCTACAAGTAACTGACACAAGTGAGTATAGCGTAGATAGTGTAAGGCTGCAGGCGGGATATGTGCGTATATCAAGTAAAGATTCAGTAGTAGATACGCTAATATTGTCAGTAGCGCCGTGCAATCATGCTTATGTATATGGCATAACTGAATGGCCAATGGTTAGTAATATAAACCTAGGTACTGATACAGCATTAGTTGGCTTTGCGCCAATAGCAGTAGATAGCGATATGCGTGCTGCAAATACGGAAGTTCCTGCGTTTCCGGAGAAGAAATGGAAGGTATTGCTGCATAAATCAGACGGAGATACTCTATTTAGTGTTGGCGGAGTGCCAGGTTATGACAGTATAAAAACATATACATATGCGGTACCTGGCTCTGGGGTGAAAATACCTGCCGGTTATGATTTTGTTGTAACAGCAACATTCAAATCCGGAGAACCTGCAGGAAATATTACGCCTGGTGTTGATTCCTTTAATGAATACAATCACTGGATGCCAATTACAGGCTATGAATATGCACGTCCCGGCGGTGGCTATATGACCTATTGGTATAACCAATTCAACGATCAGAACTCGTCAAATATGTTATTCCCTAAGAAGACTTCTTATTATGAGCCAACCATCTATGTGCAGGCACATAACACTAATAAGAATTTTGATTATCAGTATCATAATATACAAGCGTTTGTTACTTGCCCTACCTGCCCAAGTATAACAGATGCACCAGTTGATAAAAGTTTCCATCACCTGGGCGGAATAACAGCTGTAAATAATGTGAAAAACATCATAGGCAGTGTAGTAGCATATCCTAACCCTGCTAATACACAGCTGGGCATTCCATTTACACTTAAGCAAAGTGAGCATGTTAAGATTTATCTTACAAATACTGTAGGACAAGTTGTAGCAATTCAAAATCTTGGAAATGTAGTTAGCGGCAGAGCTGAATTCAATGTATCAGGATTTAATAGCGGCATTTATTTTTATACTCTTGAAGCCGGAGCAGAGAAATATACCGGCCGCGTGGCAATAGTTCACTAAACGAAATAATAAAATATCAGTATGAAAAGGGTGGCAATAGCTACCCTTTTTTATTACGTAAAACTGACAATCATATTATGCATTTTTATAAATAAAAAGAATTGCGATTCTTACATTCGCATAAAGCCTATATTATGAAACCCATTTATCTTACACTAATCTTTACAATCATTATTTCCAGGACAGCATTTGCACAAAACGGAATGCAAATACAGAATTCTGCCGGCCAGGCTACAAAAGATTCCTTAACCCGTTCAAATGGTTTAACGCAACGAGGTGAAAAGAAAACAGGAGGGGGAAGCCGATGGTACAAATACTTCAATTTTATAGATGAAATATTAGGCAATCCATTTTCAGGGAGTACAAGTTTAACAGTTTCATTGCCTATCTGGAATGACACCGGCATAAAAATAAAAATTGATACTTTATACAAACCGGTAGAATATTTCTCGGTTTCTGAAGTAATAGACCCTGTGTCTGACTTGTTTAATTTAGATACGGATCTTGTAAATAAAGTATATGGAATGCCTTCAGGGGCTGGCAGCATGATAAGAGTGCTGCGAGGAGATAATTATTTTGTTGATTCTATTTCTGTTAAAGGCATTTATTACAAAGTAAAACCTTTACGCACGGATGCGGATTCTCTTATCCTTTCGGTAGTTCCTATAAAGAAGCCGTATAAATATGTGGGACTCCCCTGGATTCCATCTTTTACATTAAGTGATACAATTTATGCTTTTGCACCGCAAAAGGTCAACAGCAGCCTGCGTACGGCCATGCCGGATACCAGCATATACCCTGGTGTAACCTGGGCGGTACCATTAACGCCGGGCATGGCAATGGATTCAATATTTGATTATAAATTGGGATTGCCATCTTCTGTTTCTATACCCGCAGGTTACCTTGCGGCTGTAACACTTACATTTAAATCAACGGATCATTGGAGTGCTGGGGATACAATTTATAACTATGACAGATTTATGCCATTATTCGGTTTTGAATATGAAATGCCCGGCGGGTATATGAGTTATCATAGGGATATTTATCAAAATGACTGTAACGGGGCAGGTCTTATGCACAGTGTTGATCCGTTGACATATACTCCAAGTATTGCTGATCAGGGTGGCGGCCTCCCCAGTACTAAATATTATTTGTATGAATATGCTGCAATTGAAGCATTAATACGATGTAATAGCTGTGCTTCAATTGCTGATCTTTGCTGTTTAGATGTGAATACTGTAAATAAACAGATCAATAAAGCAACGGTATATCCCAATCCGGCAGACGGAATAATTACTATTTCATTTGCATTTGCAAAGCAAGCGGACATAAATATTTCTATTGCCAACGCTATTGGCCAGGTAGTGAGAACAAAAC
>JAFDXS010000212.1 GCA_018267795.1 Bacteroidota bacterium
CACCAGCGAGCCTGCGTACAGTGTTCCAAACTGTCGAAGAACTATATGTACGCCATTGGCCGTTTTCCTTAGCCGCCAGCATTATTTCATCCGCTCCTTCCTTACTACGCTGCTCTATAATATCAAAAAGACGTGCTACCATACCTAAATTTAGTAAAAAAGGATATTCGCCAAGTTAATTGATCTTGAATCCTATGATTATTTAAGGACTGACAGATCACGAGTGACTTTTGTAAATCCAATCGTTTCGCCCGATGTGTCGTGTATAGCAGTAATAGTAACTCTCGCCCGGAAAGTAAAGCCATCCTTACGTACACGCCAACCTTCGTCTCTGGCAACACCATTTTGCCTGGCTTCATTGAGCAAGCGCTCCGGCAATTGGGTTTCCTGGTCTGCCGCTGTATAAAATACACTGAAGTTTTTACCAATGATCTCATCAGGACGATAGCCCTTTATTTTTTCTGCTCCTTTATTCCAGTTTTCAATGTTCCCGTTTCTATCCAGCAGAAGAATTGCATAATCCTCAATTTCCTCAACCATCTTATTATACCTCAGCAACTTTAAATCTTTATTACCCATTGATTCATTAACGATGGAATGGATCTTTTCATCAAGAATGCCTGTTGCTTCCGTCATCATACTCAGCCATTCAGCATCTACACTATAATCGCCTTCTTTGATCAGGTTAACCAGGCCAATAATCATTGCCAGTGGTTGCCTTATATCATGCGACTGCATCTGGGCTATAGATCTCAGCGATTCATTCTTAGCCTCTATCTCCTGAATATGTGACTGTAATTGCTTCTGACTCAGTTCAAGTTCCAGTAAAAGGGTTACCTGAGTGGATAACATCTTCAACATTTTTTGCTGAGTGGGAGTGAGGGTTCTGGGCACTACATCAAAAAGGCATAGAGTGCCTATACGATAACCATTACTTAACTGCAATGGCGCGCCGGCATAAAAACGAACTTTTGGGTCGTTATGAACTATCGGATTATTATCAAACCTCTTATCCTTTGAAGCATCAGGAATGATCAACAGATCTTCCTGCTGAACGCTATATTGACAAAAAGATGTCTCACTAGGGGATGCAAATAAACTCGCCCCGGTTGCAACCTTGATCCAATTAATATCTTTGTCTAACAGGGTTATGAGTGAGATTGGAGTTCCACATAGTTCTGAAGCAAGATCAGTTATAGCCTTATACTGCTCATACTTATCAAAATCTAACTGTAAAAATCTCTGAACCTCTTCTAAGCGTTTTTCATCGTCCATTGCTAATCACATATAAATAACATGCCATAGATATTTTTATCAATTGATTGGTAAAAGATTGTACATAAAACACAATTTGCATCTGAAATAGGCAGACTGAATCAATTCTACATTTAATAACCGAACAATACAATTAAATTTTACCATCATAGAGATTATTTCTACCCTATAAAGTACTGCTCATCAGCATAACAGCACGATCACGGTTATAGCAGTACCAACCGCAAAAACTGTCTTTTTCCGCAAAAAGAGAAGTAAAGAAGCGCCGTACAATGCACCAAAATACTTTAAAAATTCTTTCAGGTTACACATATATGTATATCCCAAACAGAATCAACTATTTAAAGAGGAAAAATCTTTTATGGTACCGCAACTATTGCGGTACCATACCGCATTTACTGTAGTACCATACTTTTTCAATTTGTACGGACAAAAAGTCCATCAGAACTTTACATCAAAAACAAAATTCAAACTACAGACACAGAATAAGCCTTTTACTCTAAACTAACTATGGAACCCTCAAAACTTCGTCAGGCTCATGACCTGTATTTCCAGACAGACATGTCTCAATCACAAATAGCAGAGCTGCTCAACATCAATCGCAAGACGCTCTATTTATGGATGAAAGAAAGCAATTGGCAGCAGGTCAAACGTTCTGCACGTCATACACCATCCATTTTAGCAGAACAATATTATCAGCAGCTCGCAGCTATAAATGAGCAGATTGCAACCAGAGAAGAACAGCCATATCCCACTCGTGAAGAAGCGGAGATCATCCGCAAGCTCACACTTACCATAGGTCGCATCAAAACAGGACAAACAGTATCCGAACACATAGAAACAATGACCCGCTTCCTCGAGCTGCTAAAAACGGAGGCCCCGTCATTGCTCGAAGAAGTACTGCCGCATACCGATAAATTCATCAAAAAAGCTAAGTTCCCATCCGCAAAAGAAGAAGTACTGCAGGAACTACAAGAAGAAATATCGGAAGCTCAATCGGATACGCCCGCCATACCGGCTCCACGCCAACTATTCCAAACGGAAATAAACTTGCCGGAATTAAAAACTAAAATAGAAGACGAGAATATTACAGAGGAAGTACAAATACAAACTGTCTTAAACATATCCGAAAGCAATCAGGTCGTTCCGGAATCCAACGAAAATGAAACTCCGGATTTACAACTAAACATGGGGCACAATTGGGGCATCAACTCCCGAATTGACGACCCTGAAAGCCAATGGGCGCAATACTTAGAGCAAAAATACACAATATCGCATGATCCTTATATTTCCCGCCATCGCGGCATCACTATCATCCGTGCAGGCAGCCCCCTTTGGGGCAGAGATAAACCCTTATGGTGGTAGTGCTAATCCGCTCCGTATTATTTAATAAAGGATATCTGCGAGCAGCTATACAGTTATACGCTTAATCAAATCTCGTAACGCTTACTATAAATATGAGCACAAAGAACATTAGCTGTAGCACATGATACAAGGTTATTCTTTGCTTCACTTTTATGACTTTTGATTGCTCGTTGGGGATATTGTTTTCACCGTTAAGCAATTGTTTTAGCAGGACGTTTGCGGGCCATGCGGTTACTATGGCATTGAGTATGAGCAGGAGCAATAAAATGAGCTTTACTTTGAACCAGGCCTGGTGCATGGGGAGGCCATGGAAAAATATCATCATCATAATACCACCTGATATTATGAGAAAGCCTCCAAGTCCCTGTACTATGGGGAAACGAGCTATAGCCTTTGCAATGACCTGTGCTTTACTTTTTTCGGCAGGAAGAAATTTCCATAGCTGTGCCATTGCTACAAAATTTGCGAGTACGCCACCTACCATCATTGCAATACCTGTGATGTGGCATACGAGCCCAAGATTAAACAGACTGAACATAACGAATGTATTTAGAGATGATGAATTGAATTTTAATGATTGCTTAAATTATTTGCGTGTTTAGGATATGCAGAGCGATAAACTTTGCGGAGATAATATATCTGGATAAGCGCAACGAAAAACTGAGCAATGCCGGTGCTCTCAAAGACCAGGTTGCTGGGAACTTCGTAAGCCGGTGCCGGGTACAGCATACGCCATGTATCCAGCTTCATGCCTGAGAAATATAACAAGTCTTTCAACAAATGATTATAAGCACCTTCAAATATTCCTATGCCCAAACTGAATACCAGAAAAGAAAGTAAAATATAAATGAGCAGAAAAGCCTTCTTATTAAGATACCTGTATAAAAGCAAGCAGATGATAGCGATAAGCATTACTGCACCACCATTAGGTATCACATCTTTTCGCCAGGGGGTATTATATACTATGGCGCCATAGTAGTGATGAAAAGATGTAAGCAGATAAACAATGCTATTGGAAATAACCGACTGCTTTAAAAAGCTTGTCTTTTTTTTTGATAATGCTACTTGCTGCATGCTTTTATTTTTAAAAATGTTTTACTTTAGCACAAAAGTCAGATACTGAACAAATGTTTTGTATTGCAAAAAAATGAACAAGCATTTTGCTGAACAAGTACAGATAACAATGAATGTGCGATACTGAACAAAACGCCCAAAAAGTACCGAATGATGAAAACTACATTGCAGGACGACCGCAGAACGCAGAAAACTAAAAAGCTATTGGCGGAGGCGCTAAGAGAACTGATACTGGCCAAAGGTTATGATGCTGTAACTATACAGGATATTATAGACAAGGCCAATGTGGGGCGCAGCACCTTCTACGCGCATTATGAAAACAAGGAGCAACTGCTGATAGGTAATATAAACTTCCAGATGGCCCTGATACACACGCCGGGGGATGACTGGGAAAACTACCCGATGGGGGTAAACCTCCACTATCTATTTGACCATACGAAAGAACAGCTAAACCTAGTAAAGGCTTTATATCGCAGCAGGAGTATTGATACTGTGATGAATTACTTTGCAGAGATATGCGCCGCGAAAATTATTGAATATAATAAACGGAAGATAAGAGGGAAAGCTGCACAGAAAACGCTACGGTATGAGGCTGAAGCTGCCGCAGGTGCTATAGTAAGAGTGTTGCTGAAATGGCTGGAAGATGATGCGGTGACACCTGTGGATGAGATGGTGGGGTTTGCAAAGAGGATAATGGATAGTGTGGTTAGTGTGGAGAAGTAGTTACTACAGACAATTAATACAACTTAAAGCTTGGATATCATTCCTTATTTTTGAAACTCTAAATTTATTAATCAGCATGCAATTATTCCTGCAGGACCTTGTGCCGATACCGCTTAGTGATAAGGTGAATGCCGGCCGTAGTGATATATGGAAACGTGAACGCACCTTTAACCAGGGGAATTGCATTTTCATACAGGCGCCATCGGGCACAGGCAAGACTACGCTGATACATATGCTGTATGGCATACGGAAAGACTTTAGCGGGATGCTGCACTGGGACACTTATAACATTGCCTCTATATCGAAAGATGACTTATCGCAACTGCGTGCAATGCATGTGAGCGTGGTGTTCCAGGACATGCGCTTATTCCCTGAGCTGACTACCTGGGAGAACCTGGAAGTAAAACGCCTGCTTACCAACTCCGTAGCGGCTGAAGATGTAGAGAAGTGGCTGCAACGCCTGGGGCTTGGAGACAAGAAAAATTCGCTAGCAGGCACCCTGTCGTATGGCGAGCAACAACGTGTGGCAATAATACGCGCATTGGTACAACCCTTTGAGTGGCTGCTAATGGATGAGCCCTTCAGCCACCTGGATAAAGCAAATACTGATCTTGCGATAGCGCTAATAACCGAGGTGGTGCAGATGAACCGTGCAGGCATGATACTGGCCGACCTTGATGATAATGACCATTTCTTCTACACCCAAAAGATAGCG
>JAFDXS010000213.1 GCA_018267795.1 Bacteroidota bacterium
ACGCAAATAAAACAGAGTGGTACCTGAATATAAAAACACCGGATGTAGCATCAATTGATGCAGGTATTTATCCCAATCCCTCCAGCGAATATGCTAAAGTGTATTTTAATCTGGCAGAGAAAGAAAATATGCAGTTGACCGTAACAGACATTAATGGCAGGATATTCTATGAGCGACAAGCAACACAGTACCTGCCGGGACATAATGAAATATGGCTGCCTGTGCAGCAATTTCCGACAGGCCTGTATTTAATAATGTTGAGTACAGAGCATGCAAGGAAGACGATGAAATTGGATGTGCTGCATTGATGCATGTTAATTAGCCGGTATGTGCTTACTTTGTGCGTGCATACCCTTCTCTTATGAAGGGCTGCATATCTTATGGAACAGCTACATACTTTTCAGGAGTTTGAAAATGCAGATGATGCACAGCAGATGGCCCTTTTGCTGCAGCAGCATAACATACCCAGTCGTGTAGAAAAATATAATCCGTTGCTTGACCAGAACTTTATAGGTAAGCAATATAATGAGTACGTGCAGCTAAAAATGGCACCGGAAGATTTTGAGCGTGCACGCCAGGTGCTGATGGACAGCACAGAGATAGATATGAATACTGTAGACAGACACTACATGCTATTCGCACTAAAAAACAATGAGCTTACAGATGTGCTGGCAAAGCCTGACGAATGGGGCGTATATAACTATAAACTTGCGCAGCTGATACTAAAGGAAAGAGGGGTGGAAATAAGCAGCAACAAAGCCGCGGAATTGCAGCAGGAGCATTTAGCAACGCTAAGCAAGCAAAAGCAGTTAGATGGAGTTTGGATTGTTTTATGCTACGCCTTTTCTGCTATAGCCTTATTAGCTGGTATTGCCGGCAGCATATCTGCGTTAGCAGCCGTGTATGCCATTGGCATGTTTCCGGGCATAATAGGTATAATAGTTGGCTGGACGGTGATGCGCTCGATGAAAACACTGCCCAATGGCAAAAGGATAATAACTTATGACGCATATAGCAGGATGCATGCAAAAATAATATTCTTCTTTAGCCTTTTTGTCCTGTTGTTTAATATCTACGTGGTCTATTCCGGATCAATAAAATAATAAAGCTGAACGCTAAAGCAATATATTATCCCTGTTGTCGATAAACTTTACTTGCTTGCGGCTGTTTTCAGGAAACTGCATTTTCTGTATCATGGCTCCGGAATGGAACTGCAGTAGTGGTACTACACGCAGTTTCGCCTGCAGTAAAGGGCGCAGTTTTATTTCGCATTCATCTACTGATAATGGCGTGTTCAGGTGCAGACGAATCTCATCGGTGCCCAGCTCATTAGTGAAGACTTCCAGCACATAATCTTTTATGAACGGAATGCTGCCAAGAATGTCGAATACTGCGGGTGGATAAAGCGTAGTGCCTTTGTATTTTATCATTTGCTGCTTGCGGCCCAGTACGGGACTCAATCTTCTTGTCGTTCTACCACATGTACAGCGGGTATCATAATAAGTAACAATATCGCCGGTGCGGTAACGAAGCAGCGGCATGCCTTCTATGCCAAGTGTTGTTATTACCAACTCACCGTTTTCGCCTTGTTTCAGCGGATTGCCATGGTCGTCTATTACTTCAAATATTATAAGGTCCGGCTGATGATGGCCACCCATGCCTGCACTGCATTCTGTAAAAGCCGTTTGCATTTCGGTAGAGGCGTAGGTATTGTACAGCTTTATGGGCCAGTCTTTAAGAATTCTTTCGCCTAAAGTATTTAGTTCAAAATCACCTTGCCTTATGCTTTCACCTATACATATAGCCTTCTGCACAGGGCTGTGCTTCAGGTCTATATCATTTTCTTTGGCCCATTCTATCAGCTTTAGCATAAAAGATGGAACGCTTACAATGGACGTAGATTGCAACCTGAAAATTGTGTCCCACTGCATAGCGGGCAACCCGGGCCCTGTGCGTACCAACGATGCCCCAAGCTTTCTTATGCCATTGTAATACGCAATGCCGGCCATAAACTGCCTGTCAAGCGTTAGCATAAGCTGGTAAATGTCTTCCGGCTTACCATCCGCACAGCGAAATGACTGTTCCTCATTATAAGCAAGGCGTTGCAGATCGCTTTCGGTAAGCGCTATAGTAACAGGCTTGCCCAGGGTGCCTGATGTAGCAGTGTATTCTTTTATTTCGCTGGCAGGCGTGCATAGGAAGTCCCAGTTATGTTCCTGCATATCACTTTTGGATGTGGTAGGAAGGAACTGCAAATCGTGCAAGCTATTTATATTGTTTAAATTTATGTGGTGTTCCTGGAAAATACGCTGATAAAAAGGCGAATAAGCCTTTAAATATTCAAGCATACCCTTCAGAGCGCCCGATTGCCAGGCGTTTTGTACAGCTAAGGGCTCGTAGGCCAATTGGGGATGGAAAGACATCCTGATGCGATTTTGCTGTAAAGTACAATGTTTTTTAGTGCTGAATGATGATTATAGCGCTATTCTTAAAACCTATTTTTCATTTTTCATTTCCCTGTTATATCTTTGCACATGGCAATAAAATCTAAGTTCTATGGCGAAGGCCTTACATTTGATGATGTACTCCTTATGCCGGCTTACTCTGAAGTACTCCCCCGCGAAGTAAGTATTGGTACCCAACTAACTAAGGACATACGCTTAAACATCCCAATGATATCCGCTGCGATGGATACCGTTACGGAAGACAGATTGGCAATAGCACTGGCCCGCGAGGGCGGTCTTGGCATACTGCACAAGAACATGAGCATAGAAAAACAGGCTGAACTGGTGCGCAAGGTAAAGCGCTATGAAAGCGGCCTCATTCTTGACCCAATTACATTGTCACCCGATGCCAGCGTAGCAGATGCTATAAAGATGATGCGTGATAATAAAATAGGCGGCATCCCTATAGTAGATAAAAATCATATATTAGTAGGTATACTCACTAATCGTGACATGCGCTTTGAAAAGAACATGAAAAAGAAGGTGAGTGAGATAATGACCCAGGAAAATCTGGTAACTGCACCCGCAGGTACCAGCATGATGAAGGCAGAAAAAATACTGGAACAGTATAAAATAGAAAAACTGCCAATAGTAGATAAAAAAGGCAAGCTTATAGGCTTAATTACCTTCCGCGATATTATTCATGTAAAAAGCCATCCAAATGCCTGCAAAGACCAGTTTGGCCGCTTGCTGGTGGGTGCTGCCGTTGGCATTACCGCAGATACCCTTGAGCGTGTAGAAGCACTGAAACAGGCAGGTGTGGACGTTATCACCTTAGATAGTGCTCATGGTCACTCTAAAGGTGTGATAGACATGGTACGCACCGTGAAGAAAGCATACAAAACATTACCATTGATAGGTGGTAACGTAGCTACTGCTGCAGGGGCAAAAGCGCTGGCTGATGCAGGTGCTGATGCGGTGAAGATAGGCGTTGGGCCGGGTTCTATTTGTACTACGCGCATTGTAACAGGTGCTGGCGCACCTCAGCTTACTGCTATTATGGAAGCCTCGCAAGCACTTAAGAAACAAGGCATTCCTGTTATTGCCGATGGCGGTATTCGCTATACGGGCGATATGGTAAAAGCGATTGCTGCCGGTGCAGCTTGTGTTATGGCGGGTTCCATATTTGCCGGCACTGAAGAAAGCCCGGGTGAAACTATTATATACGAAGGACGTAAGTTCAAGTCATATCGCGGTATGGGCTCTGTAGAAGCAATGCAGGAAGGCTCTAAAGACCGCTACTTCCAGGATGTAGAGTCTGATATTAAAAAGCTGGTACCGGAAGGTATAGTAGGCCGTGTACCGTACAAAGGTATGTTGTACGAAGTAGTACAGCAGTTTGTAGGTGGCCTGCGTGCGGGTATGGGCTACTGTGGTGCTAAAGATATTAAAGCATTGCAGGAAGACGCTCAATTTGTTCGTATTACCCCGGCAAGCATGGCTGAAAGTCATCCGCATGATGTGGTGATCACAAAGGAAGCACCTAATTACAGCAGGTAGTTTATTTGAAGAATGATTATAAACAAAAGAGCCCGGCAATTGCCGGGCTCTTTTGTTATGAGTATGTTTCTATTATTCTTCAGTATCGAAGCCATGCATAACAGGCCTGTCTTTTACTATGCTGTAGATAACAGGAGCCTGGTGATATATGCCATTATTAAACTTATTCCCCAGCACTATGATGGTAAGGTTTTCGCCTATAAAGCGATAGAAAGAAGTGTTATTGCCATGCCACCAACCGTTGTGGTAGATGATCTTATTCCCATCAGGATAGCAAAGCATACGCCAACCAAGTCCATAGTTTTTTATTCCTTTTCGCTCGAAAGAGCATGGGCCGTAGGCTAATTCTATTGTTTCGTTGTCCAGCAATTTATTCTGATAAAATGACTGGTCCCAGCGATACATATCTTCTACAGTGCTATACACGTTTTTATCGCCATATACACCATCTGCAAACATGTCCGGTTCGCGCCTCCAGTTATATTTATAGCTTATTGTAGCATTAGCCGGCAGTTTATTAGGTGTATTGAAAATAAAAGTATGCTGCATGCCCAGCGGCTGGAAGATGTATTTGTTCATAAAGTCGGGATAGCTCATAGCTGTTACTTCCTCTATTACCATTGCTAAAAGCGCATAATTGGTATTGCAATAAGTAAAGCGATGATTGGGCGTAAACTCAAGATGTGGCTTATAGCGGGCCATCATTTGCAGCATTTCCTTATTAGATACAGGGGTTTGTGTGTCTTTGCGATAAATAGGTATCCATTTGGTATAATCCGGTACGCCTGAGCGGTGATTAAGCAGCATTCTTAATGTTATACCCTGGTACGGAAAATCTTTTAGATAATGCTGCACAGGGTCATCTATATTCAAATACTTTCTTTGGTACAGATATAGTATTGCCGCGCCGGTAAATGTTTTTGACACCGATGCTAATTGAGAACTGCTTTCAGGATTCCAGGGGGTATGTTGCTCGCGATTACTATAGCCATAGTAGCGCTCAAATAATACCTTCCCTTTGTAGCCCACCAGCACACTGCCGTTAAAGCCTATTCTAGCCTGGGTATTATAGTATGCATCCAGGCTGTTTATGATCCTTTTATTTTCTTCGGCATTAGAGT
>JAFDXS010000214.1 GCA_018267795.1 Bacteroidota bacterium
GGGGACAACCAGTCCCTGCACCCTGAAAAGGAACTAATGATATATCGTATAGCCCAGGAAGCAACACATAATATTCTTAAACATGCGAAGGCTTCTATTATCAATATCCTTCTTATTTTTGAACCGGAGCGCTTTGAAATGCGTATATCAGATAATGGTGTTGGCTTTAGTAAAGATAAACTTTACGATATGAATGGGCTTGGCTTGCTGAACATGTTTCAAAGAGCTAAATTTTTAGGTGGCAACCTTGATATTCAATCTGAAGCATCGGCAGGGAGCACAATAACATTAACCGTAAACAATGTAAATGCAAACGTGGATGCCTATAGTGTTGGCGATAGCTGATGACCATGAAATATTTCGTAAAGGGGTAATAGAGATAATATCATCATGGGACGAATTTTCTGTAACCATTGAAGCTAACGATGGTAAAGACCTTATACATCGTATAGCAAAGGCTAATACGCAGCCTAATATTTGCATAATAGATATAAACATGCCCGAAATGAATGGGTATGATACGCTGGCAGAAATAAAAAAACAGTGGCCAAAAATAAAAGTAATGGTGCTGACCATGCTAAAGGATGAGTATTGCTTTATAAAAATGATACGAAATGGTGCTGACGGTTTTTTATCAAAAAACTCTAACCCTAAGGAGCTGCGTAAGGCACTGCTATCCATTCATGAGTCGGGCGTTTATCATTCTGATTTAATGGCCCGCAAATTTATAAGGGTAATGCAGGAAACGGATGTAATTCCCAAGTTCTCTGACAAGGAACTTGAACTGCTGAAGCTATGTGCAAGCGACCTGACGTACGCGCAAATAGCCGATAAAATGAGCATAACTGAAAGAAGTGTGGCAGGATATAGAGATAATCTTTTCCACAAACTGAATGTAAACAGCCGTGTAGGGCTTGCTATGTGTGCTATAAAAATGGGTATAGTACCTATCGATTAATTTCGCCTTTTACTCCAAAAAAAATGGTGGTATAATTTATTTACAGGCTATGTACTATGCCTGAAGGACCATCTATATTGATACTGAAAGAAAATGTGCAGCCATTTAAGGGGAAGAAGATAATAAGTGTAGCCGGCAATACAAAAGTAGACATAGCCCGCCTGGAGGGACAGAAAATAGTTGATTTTAAAAGTTGGGGGAAACACTTC
This sequence comes from Bacteroidota bacterium, assembly GCA_018267795.1. Taxonomy (GTDB): domain Bacteria; phylum Bacteroidota; class Bacteroidia; order Chitinophagales; family Chitinophagaceae; genus SZAS-30. The sequence goes on from JAFDXS010000214.1 coordinate 1,168, forward strand.
CTTATATGCTTTAAAACATTTGCAGTGCGTATACACTTAATGATGTTTGGCAGCTATAGAATAAATGAAAAGAAAGACGCTATTCCACGCCTGAGCATGGTATTTGACACCGGAGAGATAAACTTCTATACCTGCTCTGTGAAAATAATAGAAGAAGACCTTAATGATATTTATGACTGGAGCGCAGATGTGCTATCTGACGACTGGAGTGCTGCTGCTGCGAAAAGAAAACTGAAAAAGAAGCCGGAACGACTGGTTTGTGATGTATTGCTTGATCAGGATATATTTGCCGGAGTGGGCAACATTATTAAAAATGAGGTCTTATTCCGCACACATATACATCCATTAAGTATTGTTGGTGCATTGCCTGCCAGGAAGCTAACGGAACTGATAAAAGAAGCACAGAATTATAGTTTTGACTTCCTGAAATGGAAGAGAAACTATGAACTGAAAAAGCATTGGCTGGCTTACACAAAAAAGATATGTCCACGATCGCATATACCTTTTACAAAAGAATACCTGGGAATAACAAAACGCAGAACCTTTTACTGTACAGACTGCCAGGTATTGTATCAATAAAACTTGCAGGGCTTAATTGTTCTTTGCACCTTCCCTAAGCCAGGTATGCATTTTATTAAGATCGCAACTGTCTAATTTGTAATCGGGCGGCATGGGTAATGCATTGGCGGCATGGAGCATACAGTGATATAGCTTAGAGCCGTAGATACCGTCACCTCTAAAATCATTAATAATATACTGCTTTAAGGAATTAAAATCCTCTAAGTCAAGACCACCATTTTGGGTAACAGCAGTACTATGGCAACCGTAACAATGAGCTGAGAGCATAGGCTTTATTACCATTTTATAGGTAACATGCAGTGTATCGCAGACAGGAACTGCAGCAGGCGCTACAGGACTATGGTGCGTACATGCTGCAATAATCATTATGGAACAAACAATAATAATGAACTGCAACTTCTTTTTCATGCTCCTATATTGAAATAGCCGGTTAGTGAGACACTAACCGGCTATGCTTTAATAATGTGTTTGCTTATTTAATAACACTTAGCTTAAGTGTTTTTTGCATATTGTTTGCAGTAACAGAGATGAAGTACATGCCACTCTGTACGTCGCTAATATCTACATTCAAAGTAGCAGAACCGCTCTTCATTTCACCTTTAAATATTTCTTTTATCATTTTACCTGTAATATCAACCATTACTATGTGCAGGTTGCTATTCTGGTTTAATGATAATGATATGTATGCAACTTGCTTTGCAGGATTAGGGAAAACTGCAGTCTGCAAAGTATTCTGAGCTACTCTTGCTACTTCTGTAGTATTCACGTGAGAATAGTCTGTATTAACCGGATCAAAGTTACACCAGCCATTCATCCAGTTGTCAGAAGTAGTTTGTGTACCAGGGAAACCACCAACATGGTTTACTTTAGTAAAGAAAGCATCGTTTGCTTTGTTATTAGTAAAATCAGGTGATACAGTTGGCGCATTGTAGTGAGCGAAAAGGCCAGAAGTATCCGTATTGATTGGCTTAGTAGGGTCGAAAGGATAAACTTTACCATTATGGAAAGGGTCTACACCACCGGCGGTCATGTAAGAAGGTAATGCTTTACCATTATAACATATTGGAGAAGTGCTGGTAGGTACAGGATTAGGCAATGCCAGGTTGAATGGACTTTGTAAACGTACACCTGTTTGCTCAGTAGCATAAACCGTGTTACTGAAAGCAGGATTGTATAACCAACTAATAGGGCCAGCGAATGGATTGAAAGGGCTACCTGTAGTAGTATCGGCAAATGCAGTAGTAGCAGTAAGTGAACGAGCACCGTTTATTACATATACTACGTCTTTAGGATTAGGAGTAGATATTGATGAAGTACCGCTGATAATGTTATTGCGGAATTGTAAAGCATCATTTCCAATGTTTGCAGCAGTAGAGCCGTATGCGCTTGATGATTCATCTATAAGCACACCACAAGGCCAGCCTGCAAATACACTATTTAAAATGCTGATAGCACTACCCCTGCGGATGTGTGCTGCTGCAATGAACTGAGGATCGTAAGCAGTAGAGGTAGGGCTTACAAGAGGACCTATTACAGTAAAGTTAGAGAACACCGGTTTAGTGAGCTGTGTGGTATCACCACCAAGGCCAGTAGCTGTACCTGTCTGGTAACTATCGCTTTCAAATGCCTTAGAACCACTATTATCAGCTGCGTAAGGATCTCTTACTACAAAACCAAACTGGTTTTTACCCTGATATCCGTTATCTGTATCGAAATCATCATCCCAGCTGCGGTATGCAACCATGTATTTTGTATTAACTCTGCCGCCAAAGAACTCAAAACCATCATCACCACTATAAGATACCTGTATATGATCTATCTGTGTAGCATCACCTAAGCCACATAATGTAAGACCATTGATTTCGTTATTAGGAGAAAACGCTACGCCAGGGAATTCAATACGCACATAAGTCATGCGTCCTGTATTATCATGCGCATCGGTACCGCCATACAAAGAACGTGGGCCACCTTCTACCTGAGACTGACCGCCATTCCAGTTTACAGGTGCTTTACCACACAGTATTACACCACCCCAATCACCGTAAGTTCTTGAACCTGCAGGCTGGTTTGATGTAAATACGATAGGTGCAGTTCTTGTACCATTAGCATAAATCTTTGCACCACGCTCAACTATCAAACTGCCTTTAGTATCCTTGTCACCTTTGATTATACAACCACTGTCTATGGTCAATGTATGTCCTGCGGTTACATATACATAACCTTTAAGGAGATATTGTTTATCATTAGTCCAGTGTGTATCTGCAGCAATACTATCCTGCACTGTAGTTGTAGGGGGAGCGGCCTGTGCAAATGACTGGCAAACTGAAACTGCCCCAAGCAGCGTTAAGAGGAGATTTTTTTTCATATACCTATTCATTTTAGATTTGTTGCGAAATTATAATTGCAACATTATCATAAGATTAACGCAGTATTATTGGTATGTTATTAAAATTTCACCTTAACACCAATGGTATAATATCTGCCAGGGTTGAAGCTTTTCATTATCTTATCATTTCCATCAAAATGATTATCCCTGTTGCTGTCATCTTTAAAGACGACTTCTGAATTAAGCATGTTCTGAACCCCTGCATTGATAATGTAATGCCTGAAGAAAACTTTTGATATAGCTATATCAAGCGACCTGAATGGCATCTCTCCTACCGTTTCTCCACCAGCAAGAGCAGTACCTAAAATATAGGTGCGTGCGCCGAAGACGTTATACAACAGAGAGCCTTGCAGGCCAAGTTTATCACTTTGATAAAATGCACCAATATTAATAACGTATGGCGACTGCCCCTGAAGTGGTGCCTTATGTATCTGATTTTTAATAGCTGCCGTATCAATAGTCATAGAGCTTGCAGATAAAGTGAGATTACCAACAAGCATAAAATCTTTAAAAGTATTTGTTTTAAATACCTTGTCAATAAAGGTCAAACTCTTTCGAAATTCCAGCTCTACCCCACCGCAATAAGCATCATTGGCATTTATGTAAGTATATGCTTTGCTATCAACGCCGGAACCCGGCACCCATACCTTCTGGATAGGGTTTTTAAATGTTTTATAAAATACACCTGCATGGAGCACTTCCCCATTAGAAGGATACCATTCAAAACGGGCATCATAGTTTTGGACTTCTGCAACCTTTAAAGTATCACCATTAGGATAAACTGTAGTAGGTCGCAGAGAGCCACTTAATCCCGCGCGCTCATCAAAATCATAGAAATATGCAGGCGACCACTCCCTGAATTCAGGGCGATTCAAAGTTTTGCCATACGCTATCCTAACGAGGCTCTTTTCATTGAGGTTGTATGAAATATTAACAGATGGCAGCCAAAATTTGGTTGCAACATCCGGCCCTATTTCATTTT